>CAZVRN010000290.1:0-4341 GCA_964629485.1 uncultured Thermodesulfobacteriota bacterium
GCCGTGAAGCTGCACCGCCTCGTTCACCACCCGGCCCATAACCTCTGAAGCGTAGAGTTTGGCCATAGCCGCGAACTTGCTGAATGATCTGCCTTTATCGCGCAGCCAGCAGGCTTTATAAAGCAGAAGGCGAGCGGTTTCTATTTCCAGCGCCATATCCGCCAATTTGAAGGCATTGGCCTGAAAAGAGGCGATCGGCCGGCCGAACTGTTTTCGTTCCATGGCGTATTTTTTAGCCAGTTCATATGCCCCCTGGGCCCCGCCGACGCCCATGGCCGCAATTGAAAGCCGCCCGGCGTCCAGGGTTTCCAGCATCTGATAAAAACCGTGTCCTCGTTCGCCAAGTATATTTTCCTTGGGGACCCGGCAGTCATCGAAAAACAGTTCCGAGGTATTTGAGGCCCGCCACATCATCTTCCCGTGCATGGGGCGGGCCTCAAAACCGGGCGTACCCTGCTCGACCAAAATGCATGACAGCTCCGCACGGCCATCCTCACGAGTGCCTGTCCTGGCCAGGACCGTTACGCCTCTGGTAATCGGGGTACTGGCATTGGTGATAAAAAGTTTCGAACCGTTGACCACCCAGGTATCGCCGTCCAAAACAGCCGTGGTCCGGGGATTTCCCGCATCAGATCCGGCCCCGGCCTCAGTAAGACCAAATCCCCACAAGGCCCGGCCGGTGCAGAGTTCCGGCAGGTAATTTCGTTTCTGTTCTTCGGTTCCATAATAATAAATGGGAGCCAGGCCCAATGAATTACCCGCGGCGACCGTGGCGGCGTGAGAACCATCCACACGGGCGATTTCCTGCACGGCAATGATATAGGAGACGTAATCCATGCCCTGCCCGCCGTAGGACTCATCCACGATCATGCCGAAAAGGCCCAGTTCTCCCATGGCCCGGCAGGTTTCAAGGCTGAATTCTTCCTTTTCATCCAGCTCCCGAGCGACAGGCCTGATCTCCTTTTCCGCGAAGTCGCGAACTGTTTTCTGCAGGATTTCCTGCTCCATGGACATCTCAAAATCCATTGTCTTCCTCGTGTTTGAGTAGTGAGATCATTTCAGGTTGACTCCGGGCGACCCTCTCACTCCCCAGGCACCCAGCAGATGTCCAAAATAGTATGACTCGGATTTTCCGTGCGGAATTGGACTTTGACTTTCATGCCGATCTCGGGCCGCCCATAAAGAAGGTAGCCCTTGAAAATAGTATCCACCCCTTCAATTTTCACGTCAATCTGCCAGTAAGGAGTTTTCATTTCTATACCCATGCCCGCATAGTCCACCTTGGTGAAGGTATAGATCGTGCCTTCAGCGGGCGCCTCAACCCACTCCATCCGAGCATAACAGTCCGGGCAGTCCGCCCGCGGCGGCAGCCAGGTGGACTTTTCGGGACAGTCGGGGTTTGTGCACCGGCTGGCCATAAGCTTGCCCTGAGTCAGACCTTTGAAAAATGGAGTGAGCTGGCCATAGGTGTGGCGGTGTGTAATTGAACGAGGCCATTGAATCACCCAGGCAGGGTCAGTGTCATACAATTTCAGGGGCGTGCCAATGTACTCGGTTGCAGCCGAATCTTCGTTATTCTTCGTCATTTTGCTTGTCCTCCATTTATCTACCAGGCTTTTCTCAATACGCCGGTGGTCACGTGAGAACCGACACCGGCATGGCTGACCCAAAGCGCCTGCTTCGCGTCCGGAACCTGCAGGCTTTTCCAATCAGCGGGCTTTTCCTTTCCGGCCCGGTCCCACCATTTCTTATCGCCGTGAAACTGGTCATATTTGCCCTGGATTTGCCAAAGACATTCGGCCGCCTGCCAGATGCCAGTGGCGCCCACGGCATGCATGGTGCCCAACAGTCCGCCCGAAAGGTTGGAAGGACATTTACCACCGAAATAGGCGTCGCCGCTTTCAATGTAATCGGGTTCCTGTCCGTAAGGTCTCAAGCCGATGTCGCCATAGGTCTGGATGTCGCTGATGGTAAAGGCGTCATGCAGCTCGACCAGGTCCAGTTCCTCCAGGGGGTCCTTGATCCCGGCCATGCGGTATGTCAGATAGGCGGCGAACCTGGCGGCGAGAAATGATTCAAAACCCGGCCAGCGCGGATTTTCTTTAAGCAGAGAGTCATACTGGTCCGGTTCCTCGTGAGGAAGCAGGGGGATCATCATGGGCCTGCGGTCAGCCACGCGAAGGGTATGGGTGCCTCCGGCGATGAACAGTTCACAGGGCGTATCGCTGAGCTTGTAAGCCATTTCTTCGTCACACAAAAGAACACAGGCCGCACCCGCGGTCATGGCGCAGCATTCCAGGAAATGGAGGGGATATGCGCTGATAGGCGAGGCCAGCACCTCCTCGACGGTATGATAGCCCGGCTGTTGCGCATTAGGGTTACTCATGGCATAACCGCGGTTTTTGACCGCCACCTTGGCCCGGGTAACCTCACTGAGGTTATAAGCCCAGGCAAACCGGTTCGCCATGGGCGCATAGTACGAGGAGTAAACGCGGCCCATACGAGTTTCAAAATCCTTACAGGCCGCGGTGGAAATATAAAAGTTACCGGTCCGGGTGTCCACCTCATCCATTCGCTCCCACCCGGCAACCAGGACACAAGAAGCATAGCCGCTGGCAATGGCCATGGCCCCGGTCAGCACAGATGAGCCGCCGGTGGCGCCGCCGGTCTTAATGCCGACATTAAACATCGGATCAAGACCAAGGTAATCGTGAATCTTGGCTTCGCACAGGAGCTGATCCTGAAAATGGTCCGCAAACTCACCATAGGTCGCAAATTGTATATTGTCCTTGATTTCCCGGGGGGACATTTTAAGATCATTGTCCTCGAGCATCATCCGGTAAGCCATCATAACCAGTTCTTCCAGCTTATATTCCGGGAAATATTTGCGAAAAGGCGTGCAGCCTCCAGCTACCATGAACACGCGGTTTGACCATTTTGGTATTCGCAGGTTTCCCTTGCCGAATTTAATCATTTCTCTTTAGCCTCCTTAAAATTCTGCGCCGCTTGTGCTTCCGGGTCCCAGTCAGCTCAAACAGGTTAAGCCCGGCTTCACAAAACCAAAACGGCGGGTAAACGTTTTAAGTTAAAAATCACCTGACTGCCAGATACATAATTTAAATCATTTTCCCCGTACCTGGGCGTTGTACAGCCGGGATATAATCTGCCCGGTGTAATCATCAAGCGCAAACACCCGATTCGGACGCTTCACCGGTTAAAATATCGCGGCCATCTTACTTGCTGGCAACAATCCTGAATTATCTGCTTTTTGCTATTTTTATTTGAGCGGCCCGGCGGCAGAGCTTAATCACAAAATCTTTCCCCAAGGGACCGTTTTCCAAACATTCCGACCATGACCCGGGCAAGGCCGTTTGACCATAGTAGGCGCCGGCAACAGCGCCGGTCATGGCGCCCAAGGTATCGGTGTCACCGCCCAGGTTCACAGCCAGCGTAACGGCTGAAACAAAATCACCAGTGAATAAAAAGGAAGCCACGGCCGGAGGAACGGCCTCGATGGCCCTGACATCACATCTAAACAGGGCCTGGACGCGAGGGATGAGTTCCGGGATTGACCCGGGTGCAAGATTGAGAAGGGTCAGCAGCCTGGCGGCAGAACGGCGGTCCAGGTCCCAGGCGAGTTCAGCCAGGGTGTGCAAAAAGGGTTCCGCCTCGATCGGCTTACCTTCCAATCCCGCCCTTAATGCCAAGGCTACAGCTCCGGCTTGAATGACGGCCCCGGCCAGGGCCTCAGGGTGGCGGTGAGTGATGGACGCTTGAGCCACAGCCGCCTTCTTGAGCTGATCTAAATCATCGTAATAAAAAAATCCTACCGGGGCGACCCGCATGGCGCTGCCATTTCCAAAGGAATCGGTCCCGACCTGATCCCAGGGCACGCCCGCAGCCAACTGGTCCATGATTCCATAAATTCGGCCGCCATAGCCCCGTTCCGGATGAAAATTGGCCAAAAACCGCGCTGCGACTTTTTCAGGCTTGAGGTCTCCTTCGGCCACGATAGATTCCAGAATGGAAATCATCATCTCTGTGTCATCCGTGTAAAAACCGGCCGGAAACCGACCAGGCATCAGATCAGATAACAAGCCGTATTCCCGCTGGATAGCCCTGGAAGACCAGCCTTCCACGGCCATGCCCAGGGCATCGCCCATAAACCCGCCCAAGGCGGAACCTATGAAATGAGAGGCTAGATCGTCCTCGGCAACACTCATTACAACCCGCCTGTTAACATTCAGCCGATACTTAAAACTTTTTGGGCAACAAGACCCGGTTCTGCTGTTCAAAATAACCTGAAGCTAACATTTCCATCCTTATAAATCAAACATTTTA
>CAZVRN010000291.1:0-4331 GCA_964629485.1 uncultured Thermodesulfobacteriota bacterium
ATCGCGGAAGGCAAAAATTTAACCCGCAGGAATGTAATAAATATTTCGAGGGCTTAAATTTGGGCTTGGCAATGTGTTTAGCTAAAGGCCGAAGTTCTTAAGAGGCCTTTTTTAAGTAGTGCGCCTTAAGTCCTTGGGCAGGGCAGGTAAATCCATTTTTATTCCCTATATTCTTGACACTTGCATGGTGATATACTAAAAATAAGCCGTGTTTTGCGGCTGTTAGAAAATGTTAGTGCTCGTTTAGCACTCTAATTTGATCGTGCCCGGGTGGCGGAATTGGTAGACGCAAGGGACTTAAAATCCCTCGGAGTTATACTCCGTGCCGGTTCGATTCCGGCCCCGGGCACCAAGTAATTTCAAGGACCATTTTATTTACTTTGCTTTATAGTTAGGCGGTCTTTTTTGGGCGAATGCTCTGGCGCCTTCCATGAAATCTTCGGTTGTCCTGAGATACTCTGCCAGTTTTCTTTCCAGTTTCAGACCTTGCTCCAGCGTCATGTCGTAGCCCCTGATCATGGCTTCTTTGGTTGCCCTGACTCCCAAAGGACCCCGAGTGCAGATGGTATTGGCTATCTCCATGGCGGTAGGCATCAGTTGGTCTCGCGGAACGACCCGGCTCACCAGTCCCACACGCAATGCTTCCTGAGCATTTATACGGTTTCCTGTCAAAAGGATTTCCGCTGCCACGGCCCTGGAAACGAATCGTGGCAGCCTCTGTGTGCCGCCGGCCCCGGGCATAAAGCCTATATTCACCTCCGGCTGGCCTAACTGGGCGTTCTCAGATGCGATTCTGATATCACAGGTCATGGCCAGCTCCAGCCCTCCGCCGAGGCAATATCCGTGGATGGCCGCGATGAAAGGTTTCCAGATGGTATCAGCCCGTAGCAGCGGACCTGCAGGAGCTTTATCTGCTTCTTCCTTGGTTGCGGGTCGGAAATCTTTGATGTCGGCTCCGGCGGAAAACGCCCGGTCACCTGCGCCGGTAATAATTGCAACCCATAGGTCAGGGTTATCTTTAAAGTCAGCAAAGGCTTCCTGCATTTCCTTCCGCACGTCCGCATTCAATGCGTTCATTGCTTCTGGACGGTTGATGGTTATAACTGCAATTTTTCCTTTTTTTTCATAAATTACGGCCATGGCAGTCTCCTTTATGATTCTAATGAGTTAGCGACTTTGGTTCTGGTAAGGCAATATAACCAAGCTCCTATGAAGGAGGCTATAACTCACACTGTGACCTCTGGGAAACTTCGTTCTTTGACCGAGCTCATTGTCAGACTCAAATTTAAGTCTTCGAAATATTAGTAATATTCCTGTTGGTTAAATTTTCGCCTTCCGTGATTTCAATAAAATTATTCGTTCTTAAGAGGCCTCAAACTGGATATTTTACTTATTAGCCGCATATTTACCCGGTCCTGGGTTAACGCTTGTGGTGCTATTGAGAGGAATTTTCCAGGACAGCGAGAATGAATTCAGGGATACGCACAATACGGCCTTCCTCATTAGTGCAGGCGTGGAGAGTATATCCGGTGGCCAGCGGCTCGCTTTCACCTTCTTTCTTGTATATCCGATAATCAAAGCGAATACTGGCCCGTCTGATCCGTCCGATTTTCGTTTCGATCAGGAGCAGATCATCATAGCGGGCGGGTTGATAGTAATGGCAGAGGGTTTCGGTAACAGGTAAAGCAAATCCGCGCTCCTCAATTTCCTTGTAAGTTAAGCCGCGTTCGCGCACAAATTCTGCCCGGCCTCGTTCAAAAAGACGCGGGTAATTGCCGTAATAAACCACTCCCATACGATCCGTGTCACCATAAATGACCCTATAACGGGTAAAAGAAATATCACCTTGCTGCTTCATTTTTCCATCCCTAAAAGTAAATTAATTAAGGTCTGTCCCTGCTTGAGGAAAAGCCCTGCCTCTTGAGCCTGTTTTTCAGTATAGGTTCGGTTTGAAGGCTGGCGGCTGGGGAAAAGAATAAATGGCACGGGATCGGAAGTGTGTGTCTTGACCGAAATCGGGGTGAAATGATCGCAAAGAACCAGCATGCGGAAGTCATATCTTTTTTCAAGTCCTGCTCGCATCGGGCCAACGATTCGGCGGTCAAAAAGTTCTATGGCCTTGATTTTTTCTTCGAGGTTGCCTTGATGACTTGCCTCGTCCGGGGCTTCGACGTGAAGAAATACCAGGTCTAGATTCTCAAGAGCGCCCAAGGCGTTTTTGACTTTAGCTTCATAATCGGTATCAATGAATCCTGTTGCGCCGGATATATTTATTGGCTTGAGCCCGGCGTAGACTCCCAGGCCCTTGATTAAATCCACAGCCGAAACAACCGCGCCGCTGAGTCCCCACCGTTCTTGGTACGTTGGCATGGTGGGTGGGTGGCCCTGCCCCCAAAGCCAGATAGAGTTGGCCGGAAGAAGATTATGTGCTTTTCGTTTAAGGTTAACCGGGTGCCTTTCCAACAGCGGCCAGGAGGCCCGGATAAGATCTAAAAGAGATTTTATTTCACCTTCTTGATTTAAATAATCCGTCACGTCCTGATCCCGGTAGTCATGGGGCGGCAGGGTAGGAAGATTTGTATTCAGGCCGGGCCATACTAGAATGTGGCGATAACTGACGCCAGGGTAAATTTTTTGATTTTTAGCCAGTGGGAGGAGGCCGGAGAGATCTTCAATGATTAAATGAGCTTCTTCTGTGCTGATGTTCCCTGCGCTGTGGTCGATCATGATTACGCGATTGTTTATAAATTCAAGATTGAGCAGGTTCATGCGAAACGCGACTTCGTTCTTGGCCAGGGAGACCCCCATGCTGGCTGCTTCCAGGGGTGCTCGTCCGGTATGGTAGGATGATGGCGCATAGCCCATAATAGACATGTTTGCGACGTCTGAACCAGCCTCCATACCTGGAGGAATGGTTTGAACCATACCTAGTAAACCGTTTTTGGAAAGAGCATCCATGTGAGGTATGTCTGCCGACTCCAACGGGGTCTTACCTCCCAGTTCGGGAATGGGATAATCCCCCATGCCATCACCGACCAGAATGACATACTTCATCAGAGGCGGTCCTCCACCCGGATCAGGACAGTTTTATCGCAGGCTACGTCTAGCTGGTCGATTTCGGTCAAGGCATTTTTTACATTTACTTCTTTTGCTTCGTGAGTCAGCATAACAATGGGGACAGCACCTCCAACTTCCCGCCCCTTTTGCATTACAGCGCTGATACTTATTTTATGAGCACCCAAAATCCCTGATATTTTGGATAAAACACCTGGATGGTCAAGAACCGAAAAGCGAAAATAGTAGGTAGTGACTGTATCATCCATGGGTCTGAGGGTCATGCCGTCTTCACCTATTTTACGCCAGGCAAGGGAAGGCACTCGCCTCACAGCCCCTTTTGAAATAGCGCGGGCCAGTTCGATAATATCGCTCGCTACAGCACTGGCTGTCGGCATCATGCCCGACCCCTGTCCATAAAGGAGGATGTCTCCCACGGCATGGCCATTGAAAAAAATGGCGTTAAACGGCCCGTTCACTCCAGCCAGAACATGATCGCTGGGAAGCAGCGTCGGATGCACCCGAGCTTCAATTTGAGATTTATTGACAGACGAGATAGCCAGCAGTTTGACCACGTATCCGAATTCATCTGCAAACTGGATATCCAGAGGGGTAAGGTGACTGATGCCTTCCATGTAAATTTTATCAAATTCTATGTTGTGCCCGTAGGCCAATGCCACCAGGATGGCTAGTTTGTGGGCGGTATCAATACCTTCCACGTCAAAGGTGGGATCAGCTTCGGCAAATCCTTTTGCCTGGGCTTCTTTCAGAGCTTTGTCAAAGTCCATACCTTCCCTGCTCATTTTGGTTAGAATGTAATTGGCTGTGCCATTGAGAATACCGAAAAAATGATTGATATGATTAGCGGGAAGGTCTTCTTTCAGGGTTCGGATGATAGGGATACACCCTCCGACGCTGGCTTCGAATAAAACCTCCACGCCGTTTTGTTCTGCCGCCTCGAAAATTTCTTGACCGTGAATCGCGAGAAGGGCCTTGTTTGCTGTAACGATATGTTTCCGTGCTCGAATAGCTTGAAGGATTAAACTCTTGGCTGGTTCAATTCCTCCGATGAGCTCAACAACAATGTCTATTTCCGGATTTTTTAAAATATCATCCGCCTCGGTGGTTAGTATGGAAGGATCCACCTTGACCGGGCGAGGCGCCTCGAGGTCCAAGTCTGCTATTTTTTTAAGGATCAGGGGACCTTCCAGCTTCTTTTGAATGAAATCCTGATCTTCGAGTAAAATTTTAACCACGCCGGAACCAACTGTTCCCCA
>CAZVRN010000292.1:0-4322 GCA_964629485.1 uncultured Thermodesulfobacteriota bacterium
CGGTAAATTTAAAGGGGCAGGTATAGTTTTCACTCACCGGGGTTAATGTGTCCCGTCCGATTTCCAGGCCTTCCGGCCCATAAGTTACCGGGACCATATGCGGTATAGACGCTTCACCGACCTTCTGCCCGTTGATAAACAGTTGACCAAGACCCTGATGCTCACCCGTCTTTTCGAACTTAAACCCCAAGCTTGAAGGTCCGGCAGGCACATCGATATCTGAAGTAACAACATAGTGCTCTATCCCTAAATAATTATGGTCATAGATCAGCCGGTTATCCTGAATGTACAGGGCATAGCCGGCAAAACGGCCGCCGTGGGCGATGAGAACGCCCTCCGCGCCGCCGTCAGGAATATCCACCTCCGCCAGAATAAAGTGAGAGCGATTACGAACCGGAGGGGCGGCGCTGCCCGGCATCATGGCGGTATTGGGATAATAGGTAAAGGTCTTTCGGTCTTTATCGCGCGGGGGCTTGTCAATATAGAAGCGCTGGTTGGTGCGATCATCAAGGGGCAGCACCTGGTACTTTTCCGCTTCACGCCACCAAAGATCAATCATTTCCTTTAACTTTTCCGGATACTGTTCTGCCAGGTCATGGCATTCCGAAAAATCCTCATCAATATGATACAATTCCCACTTATCATCATCAAAATTTCCATCGGAACCCCATTCATGATAAGTCACTGCTTTCCAGCCGTCATGCCAAATGCCCCGGTGTCCGAACATTTCAAAGTATTGCACTTCTTTTTGTGTGGGCGCGTCGCCATCGTTGAAGGTATAGGCCAAACTCACGCCTTCAATGGGTTTCTGCGGTACCCCGTTGTATTCATCTGGCGGGGTGATCCCAATAATTTCATAAACCGTGGGAACGAGATCAATGACGTGATGATACTGCTGACGGATCTCGCCTTTACTCTTGATGCCTTTGGGCCAATGAACAATGAGAGGGTCACGAATACCTCCGCCGTGAGTATTTTGTTTGAAGCGTTTAAGCGGGGTGTTTCCGGCCTGCGCCCAGCCGCGCGGGTAATGATTGTAAGTGAGAGGACCGCCAAGCTCATCAATCATTTCCAGGTTGGCCTCCAGGGATTCTCTGACGGCGTTAAAAAAACGAATTTCGTTAACCGTGCCGTTGGGGCCGCCTTCCCTGCTGGCGCCGTTGTCTGAAATAAGCATGATCAAGGTATTATCCAGTTCCCCAATCTCCTCCAGGAAATCCACGAAACGGCCTATTTGGTGGTCGGTATGATCCAGGAACCCCGCGAATACTTCCTGCATACGGGCGAATAACTTCTTTTCATCATCGGACAGGGTGTCCCAGGGTTTAACGCGAGGATTGCTTGGCGCAAGTTCCGTATCTTGGGGGACGACACCCATCTCCTTCTGCCGGTCCAGAACCTCCTCACGGACCTTGTCCCAACCTTTATCAAATCTACCCTTATATTTTTCGATATATTCCTTGGGAGCGTGATGCGGAGCGTGGCCGGCGCCAAAAGCCATCCAGAGAAAAGCGGGTTTGTTCGGGTTAGCCTGCTTCTGATCAAGCATAAATTCTATTGACTTGTCAACAATGTCTTCGGAAACATGATAGCCTGGACGATCCGGGGTTTCGATGCGGTGATTGTCGTAAACAAGATCAGGCTTCCATTGATTCGTTTCTCCGGCCAGAAATCCATAAAAGCGCTCGAAGCCCATGCCTAACGGCCAATGGTCATAGGGACCGGCGGCACTTAAATCCTCGGTTGGAGTGTTATGCCATTTTCCCACGGCCATGGTGTTATAACCATTTTCTTTAAGTATCTGGGCGATGGTCGCCGCGCTGCGCGGTATCCTGCCGTTGTAACCCGGGTATCCTGTGGCTAAACCGGTGATGATGCCCGTGCCGACCGAATGGTGATTGCGGCCCGTCAGCAGGCAGGCCCTTGTTGGAGAACACAAGGCCGTAGTGTGGAAGTTGTTAAAAAGAAGACCATTTTTTGCCAGACGGTCCATGTTTGGGGTTTCGATTTCAGACCCGTAGCATCCTAATTGTGAGAATCCGACGTCGTCCAGGATGATGAAGACCACATTAGGGCTGCCGGGCGGAGCCTTTACCGGATCAGGCCAGTAGGATGTTGAATCTTTATAGGTCCGCCCTATGATACCCCCAAATTCATTTTCTTTATTTGACATCACAACCTCCTGGTTTTTATTTAAATTCGTTTGAGGATATGAATCTTGAATTATGAGGCAGTCCTCGCATTGTCCTGAGCATCGACCTTCCAAGGCCTTTACGACGCCTGTTGTTACCAAAAAAACCGGCCAAAAGTTTCGGCGGGATGCTTTTTAAAAAGGCCTTAATAAAGACAGGCCACCAGGTGCTTCGGTGAAATTTCTTTCAACTCCGGGGTTTTTTCTAAACATTCGTCCTTAGCCATCGGGCATCTGGTCGCCAGCCGGCATCCGGGAGGCGGATTGATGGGCGAGCTGATTTCACCAATCAGCTTCACCCTTGTATCCTTTTTTTCCCTCCCCGGCATGGAAGCCAACAGAGCCCGTGTATATGGGTGCACAGGGTTGGTAAAAAGCTCCTCTGCCGGAGCATTCTCCACAATACGTCCCATGTAAATTACGGCCACATCGTCTGAAATGTGGCGGACCACATTCAGATCGTGAGCCACGAAGAGATAAGCCAGATGCAAGTCTTCCTGCAATTTTTTAAGCAGGTTTAATATCTGGGCCTGGACGGACACATCCAGGGCTGAAACCGGTTCATCGCAGACGATCATTCGGGGCCCGACAGCCAGGGCGCGGGCCACGGCAATCCTCTGCCTTTGACCTCCGCTGAATTCATGCGGATACCTGTAAAGCTGGCCCGCGTCCAGGCCAACCTGGTTGAGGATCTCCACGATTCTTTCCAGGCGTTCTTTTTTCTTCAGGTTGGTATGCAGCTTCAGAGGGCGCTCCACGATTGTTTTGAGTGTTTGCCTTGGATCCAGTGAACTATAAGGGTCCTGGAAGACCATTTGAACTTGTTCACGAAACTGCTTTAGATATTTTCCCTTCAGGTAGGCTACAGGCTGCCCTTCATACAGGATATCGCCCGACGTCGGTTTGTGAAACTGGACCATGGTGAAGGCGATGGTGGATTTTCCGGACCCGCTTTCGCCCACAAGACCTAAAGTTTTTCCGTGATAAATCTTCAGGTTAACTTCATCCACGGCCTTGAGTGTGGCCTTCTTGCCCCGGGATTTCACTGTGAAGTATTTGCAAAGGTCTCTGGTTTCTATTATCAGGCGCGAATTATCTGCCATGTTGTTTGTCGAAGTCCGTGTCATGATATTATGCACTCACTCTGATTTTATTGTCCAGCCAAGTGACAAGCGATAAAATGATTCGGGCCTATGGGTTTAAGTTCCGGCATTTCTTGCCCGCATTTTTCTTCGGCAAAAGCACAGCGGGGGTGAAAAGCGCAACCGGAAGGCACCTGCAGCATGTCAGGCACCATCCCGGGAATCTGCTTTAAATATTCTGTTTTTTGATCAATGGCCGGTTGCGATTCCTTTAACCCAATGGTGTAAGGGTGTTGAGGATTTTTGAAAACCTCCGCCGTCGGTCCCATTTCAACCTGCCTGCCCGCATACATGACGCAGATATTTTCGCAAGCGTCGGCCACGACATAAAGATCGTGCGAAATTAAAATCAATGACATGCCTCGTGTGTTGATAGTCTCCGCTAAAAGGTCAAGAATCTGGGCCTGGATGGTTACGTCCAGGGCCGTGGTTGGCTCATCCGCAATCAATAAAGTGGGGTCGCAGGAAAGAGCCATGGCCATCATCACCCTTTGCCGCATGCCGCCGGAAAGCTCATGGGGATACTGTTTCAAGCGTTCCTGTGCTGAGGGAATTCCGACTTTATCCAGTAGGTCAGCGGCCCGGTCCATGGCCTCTGACTTTGGAATCTTCAGATGCGCAATCATGGCCGCGGTCATTTGGTGACCTATGTTAAAAACCGGATTGAGACTGGTCATGGGTTCCTGAAAAATCATGGATACTTTACTGCCCCGCACTTCACGCATCTGGGCTGAAGAGAGCGAAAAAATGTCTCTTCCTTCCAGATAGACCTTGCCCGTTGTTTCGGCTGGCGGGGAGGGGTTAAGACGAATGATGGCTTTAGAGAGGACACTCTTGCCGCTGCCTGATTCACCCACGATGCCGAGTGTTTCTCCAGCCTTGAGAATGAGGCTTACACCTCTGACCGCCTTTAACATTCCGGCTCGCAAGTGAAAATAAACGTGCAGATCCTCTATGTTGAGAAATTCCCGGTTTTCATTCATTTTTCA
>CAZVRN010000293.1:0-4292 GCA_964629485.1 uncultured Thermodesulfobacteriota bacterium
ATAAAATTTGAAATCACACCGGCCCGCTCCGCCCGGAAAGCCGGGCAGTACCACGCTTAAGGAAGGGCCATGCCGGTATCAAGGTCAAAAAAATTTTCAGCCGCCGCGGTGTTGCCGCTAGTCGTGAGCGATGCTCAAACAGTCAAAACCGGGCGGGTTTCTCTAAGCTGCCAGGCTAAAAAGCGCGGGGATTCACCACGTTTCAAGCCGTTAAAGAGGGACGGAAAACCCTTCCGCGACCTGATGACGAGAGGGCATTTCATCGACTGTTTCGCCTGACATCTCTTCCCGGCCCGCCCGGGCCGGACATCCACCTGGCTCATGACCTTGTACAATCTTGTATTCTGCTTGCAGTTACCCTGTAATTACCCTGTGGTTTTACTGGTATTTTCCTGAAATTCAAGGGAATTATGACGCATTGCTTTCCAATGGGAAAGCCAGGCTGAAATTGTCTTGACAACTCTCGTTTCTTGGATTACTTATTAAAAAATCAATAATACCAAAAGTAGAGTCCATCTGGATGGGACCCCCCTGAAACGGGAGTTTATATAAGTTTTTATTCCGCAAAGCGCTGGATATTGGCAGGAATGGACAGAAGACCGTGTACCGGCGACAATTTAAGCGAAAACAAGGGGAACAATTAACTCAGTTGCGGCCACTTTCATGATTAAGCGGGAACAAGGTGTTCTCCGTATCAAGACAACGGCCCTAGAAAAGGAGGCTTTTTATGAAGCGGATCAAGAAAGCACACATTGTGTCGTCCTTAGTCGCGTTGTTCTTTATCATCATCATGCTGCACATTTCGGGTCTTGCCCCGGCCCAGGCGGCCCGGAAAGGCCAGGTCACCATCGCCACGGGCTGGGCCGCGTTCAATTGCAAGGGCGGAGACCCGGCCACCCAGACCGGAGCGCCGCCGTATGCAAGCCGCACCGTTTTTGACAGTTTGGTGAACGTAACCACGGACCGGCAATTTATCCCGGCTATTGCCAAGTCCTTCAAAATCGCGCCGGGCTGGAAATATATCGACTTCTTTATGCGTAAGGACGTCAAGTTTCAAAACGGGGAGCCCGTCACGGTGGAGGATGCCAAGTACAGTCTGGGCCTGTACATGAACCCCAAGTTCAAATATGTGTTTGGCCCGATGTGGCGGCGCAACATCGCAAAGGTCGAAATCATGGGGCCGACCCAGCTGCGTGTTTACATGAAAAACGCGGACTGGGGCTTTATCGGGCGTCTCTGGTGGGGCGGCGGAATCATGCCCAAGGCCTATCGCGAGAAGGTTGGGGACAAAGTGTTCGCGGACAAGCCCATCGGGGCCGGGCCGTTTAAGTGGGTGGATTACAAGCAGGACCAGTGGATCAAGTTTGAAGCCGTTAAACATCATTACCGCAAGACTCCCTCAGTTAAAACCGTGAAGCTCGTCTTCGTGCCTGAACCTTCGACCCGCCTGGCCATGCTCAAGTCCGGGGAGGCGGACATAGCTTCCATCTTCGGGCCGAACGTACCCCAAGTCAAGGCTGATCCCAACTTAAGAGTTTACTGGATCAGGGAGACCTCGGGGGGGAATATTTACTATGCCGACCTGAGAGACCCCAAGACCCCCAGTCCGTTTCATGACATCAGGGTGAGGAGGGCGGTCAGCCTGGCCATTAACCGAAAGGCCATCTGTGAGAAAATCCTGTTCGGGGCCGCGGAACCCTGGGGCGATGTCCTGCCGTCACTGACGCTGGGCCATGACAGTTCGTTAAAACCGCCTCCGTATGACCCTGAAGCGGCTAAAAAACTGCTGGCCGAAGCCGGGTATCCAAACGGCTTCAGCACTACCATGCATGTGCAGATAACCAACAGGATCGCCGAGGCCCTGGTCGCAAACCTGGCTGACGTGGGGATCAAGGTGAAACTGGAAAAATACGAGCCAGGGGCTTTTTACGGGAATTTTTTCCGGAGGAAATTTCGCGGGCTCATCCCTTATGTCGGCTGGTATGATCCCGAACGTCAAGCCCCGGCTGAAATATCAGACTTTTATATGAAAGGCATGCCTCACGCCTATTACACCACCGACGAGATCGACCAGGCCCTCAGGAAGGGGATGTATGCTGAAACAGACGAGGAGCTGGCCATGTGGGGCCGCAAACTGTCCAAGATGATCCGTGAGAGCGAAATCACTACCTTTCTCTGGGCCAGTCACATCCCGTACGGCTTAGGGCCCAGGATCAAACACTGGGAACCGACCATCGGGGGAATTCCGTCCGTTGAGTTCGAAACCATCGTCCTCAATGACTGATCCCGGTCAAGCGATGCTGAAACGGGGCTTTCTCTCCAGGAAGCCCCGTTAATTATTTCTGATATTCCTGCGGGTTAAATTTTCGCCTGGCGTGATTTCAATAAAATTACCGGTTCTTAAAAAGTCTCGCTTCCCGGTTCAGCGGGTGGTATCGACCCATGTCCAGCAATGCGCGCGAACGGTTGCGGGCCGTCCGGCGGATGTGATATATTCAAAAACTGAAGATTAGATTGGCCTGGTTAAAACTTTATCATGCCGTTGACGGTTTAAAAGCTGTTATTAATCTTTATTTATCCGGTGCTGTTAATTCCGGTCTTAATTCAAACCACGCAGTATTGAAAAAGGAGGAAGCCATGGATCTCAAAAATGTCAATGACGCCCTTAATCTTTACGTTAGACCTCAGACTTTTCCTCTGGCTCTCAAATTATGCCAGTCCCGGGATGAACTGCCTGAAAAAGTTAGGGTACCAATGAGGGACTTGGGATACCCGGTCACCTTGTGTCAGGCCATTGGTCTGGCCAGGCGCTTTGGATGGACCATGGCCGTGAGCAAGGAGGATCAATGCTGCTACGGAGGCGCGGCGGCCATGGGCTTTCTGAGCCAGGCACCCCAGGGTGCGGATTCCTCTTTTTCAGAGGAAAAGCAGCTTGAAACCGGAAAATACAGCCACCTGCTGGCCGCAACATTAGAAAGGGCCGACTTTGAGCCGGACGTGGTCCTCATCTACGGAAACTCGGCCCAGATCATGAGGCTGGCTCAATCAGCGGGCCGGCTGACGACCGGCGGCGCCGTACCGGCCATCGCCTCCGGCTTCGGGGACTGCGGCGACATCGTGGCGCGCACGGTCCGCGCAAATACATGCCAGGTTATTCTTCCCTCGGGCGGTGACCGGATATTTGGCTCGACCCAGGATCATGAAATGATTTTCGCCATGCCCAAAGAGAAGGCTGAAGCGGTAGCCGGCGCGCTCGGGGAGACCCATAAAGCCGGTTTCAGGTATCCGGTGCTGACCGATCTAAGGCACCGTCCGGAACTTCCGCCGTTTCTTAAAATTCCGGAAAACGGTTGAATGAAAAAATAATTTCAGCATCATATATTATGGCATTGTTTAACGCTTTCATCCGCGGGCTTACGCCCGTGATCTTCAGCGTTTTTATTGATGAAGAACCCGTGAACACAGAATTAAGACCTCTTAAGAACGAGTAATTTTGTTGAAATCGAGGAAGGCGATAATTTAACCCGCAGGAATATTATTAATATTTCGAGGACTTAAATTTGAGCCTGACAATGAGTTCGGCTAAAGGACGAAGTTCTTAAGAGGCCTTGAATTGAAAGGAATGACGCATGGACCTTATCGAGGCTATAAAAACACGCCAAAGCATCAGGGGTTATAAATCCGACCCGGTTGACCGGAAAATCCTGGAAGAAATCCTTAAAATCGCAACCCGCGCGCCCTCTGCGGACAACAGCCAGCCCTGGGAGATAGCCGTTGTTACCGGCCCGGTCCTGGAGAATATAAAACGGGCGAACATTGAGGCGCTCGCCGCCGGGAAAATACCGACTTCAGACGCCCCGCGAACCCCTTATAAAGACGTGTACAAGAAGCGCCAGGTTGAACTCGCGGTGCAGATCTTTACATTAATGGGCATTGCCAGGGAGGATAAAGAAAAACGCAACGCCTGGCTACAGAGGGGCTTTCGTTTTTTTGACGCCCCGGCGGCCTTCATTCTTTACGCGGACCGGTCACTAGACGCCACACGCGCCGCCTCCGACATCGGCGGGCTGGCCCAGACCATCTGTCTGACCGCTCTGCACTACGGCCTGGGCACCTGTATTGCCTCCCAGGGGACCATGTACCCCGACATCATCAGGGAGTTTACCGGTATTTCCGAATCCAAGCATATTTACTGGTCCATCGCCATCGGCTACCCGGACTGGGACTTTCCGGCGAACAAGGTCCGCTCAAAACGCGCTGACCTTGAAAGCAATACCATCTGGCTCGGCTTT
>CAZVRN010000294.1:0-4250 GCA_964629485.1 uncultured Thermodesulfobacteriota bacterium
CCCCGCCGCCCAGAGCGGCTCCGTTGATGGCAGCGATGGTAATCTGATTCATCTCAAAAAGTTTACGGAGCATACGCGGACCCAGATGGGCGGCGCGCTGCCTGAGCAGCAGGCTCGGCCCAGCAGCGCGGGAAGACTTAGGGTCTCTCAAATCCGCTCCTGCGCTGAAGTGGGTGCCCGCGCCGGTGAAAATCACAGCCCGCGTCTCGACATCCTCCTGGAATTCTTCCGTGAGTTTTTCTATCTCCAGCATAAGGTCGCGGTTAAGGGCATTCGCCTTTTCAGGCCGGTTCAAAGTCACCACGGCGATGCGGCCGCGTTTTTCGAGGGTCAGATTGCGGTAATTCATATTTCTCTCTTTCCTGATCAGTAAATATGATTGCCCATGCTGTTGGATCAGTGATCAGGGCAGTCTTCAAACAGGAGGCTGGTTGAGCCTTCCCAGAAAAGGATTGCGTTTTGGTTCGCCTCTCAGGCGCCATTCATCCTGGGCCTTGTCGATGAGCCCCAGAAGCTTCTCTTTATCCTCTGGAAGTGTGCCGTCAACCGGCCCCATGAAATAATTAAAAGCATAATCGCTGGAAACGAGTTCGGAAGTTACCTCCAGTTCTTCGATAAATTTGCGGACCTCTTTCAAGACCCCTCGAACTGATTGCGTGTGAAATTCACCTTGCCGGACCTTTTCGGCCATGGGGGTTCCTGAGATGAGATGAAATGTTCTCAGCCGGATGAAACGCGGATTTATTTTGTTTAGGACCCGGGCTGAATTAAGAGCATGCTGTTCCCATCTTTCTCTGCCTCCCAGCCCCGGCATGATATACTCGGAGACCTCGAAACCAGCAGCAACTGCTTTGCGGCCCGCTTCAATCATCTGGGATGCGTCTGCGCCCTTTCGAACATAGGCCAGCAGTTCGTCATCACCTGTTTCCAGGCCGATGTGCAGCCGTGAAAGTCCGGCCTTCCGCAATTTTTTCAGGTCGTCAAATTTTTTCTTAAAAACCGTTTTCCCTCTCGCGTAGGTGCAGATTCTTTCGACCGAGGGAAAAGTCTCGCGGATGAAATTCAATATCTCAACAAGCGCTTCGGTTTTCATTACCAGGCTGTCCGAGTCCTGCACAAAGACACTTTTGACGCCGTCGTCCATGAGCCAGGCGATACCGTTGTATCGAGCCACGTAGCTGAGGCTGTACTTGGTTTGATCGGCCCACTTTTTCACGTCTTCGGCCGTCCTCTTGGCGGCAAGGATGTCCTGCTTGATTTCTTCTATCGGTCTTATTGCAAATTTTTTGCCCTTGAACACTGAGCAGAACTCGCATCGGTTCCAGGGACAGTTCCGCGTAACCCTTACCAGCAGCGAGTATGCTTCCGAGGGAGGTCTGATCGGCCCTACTGATGATGACATGCCGTTTCCCATTTCAAAGGCGTTTTTTTGATTTTAAAGACCGGCCCCCTTGCTTCTTTCAGTGCCGGTCAACAGCTTTAAACATCATAATATATAACATGAGACTTCTCAATAACCAGTAATTTTGTTGAATTTGCGGGAAACGAGCGCAGCTCAAGGGCGAGGTTCTTCAGAGAGCTCAACATAATTATATAATCTTAAAATAATTTTGCGTTTAAAATGTTTTTAAGTATGCTAAAATTGTATAAAAAAGTGCAATTGTTTTTTTATTGATTTTTACGAAAAAAACGATACTTAACTCCAAATCTTGAGACAAAAAATTTGTGTTTCTTGTTTTAGCCATGATAAAGCGCCGTTTTTATCCTGGGAGGGTTTTGAAATGAAGCAAGTAAACAATTTCTTTATAAAGGTAAGTGCACTTGGGGCCGCATTCGTTTTTCTGCTGGTCATCCTCGCATTGCCGCCCATGGCGTCGGCCAAAGAAGGGCAAAGGCAATATGACCCCTGGGAATGGACAAGGAAAAATCTTAATCCGACCTGGATGGAATGGGGAAAGAAATACTGGCCGACCGAACCCGTTCGCGGGGGATATTTCCGAAGAGCCGCCTCGGCTTATATCGGCCTGATGAACCCCAACCACTGGCCCGTCAATGACTGGACGTCAATCGGTTATTTCTATGAAGGAATTACCGCCTATGACGGCAATTACCGGCAGACAGTCGTATGGCTGATGGAATCTTTTGAATTTCTGAACCCGACCACATTGATCATGAAACTGAAGCGCGGAGTTAAGTTTCACGATGGCACCGACTTCAACGCCCACAGCCTTAAGTATCTTTTCGACTGGATCGGAGACAAGAGAAACGGCTGCTGGACCCGCGGGCAGCAAAGGCGCATCAAAAAACTTGAAGTGCTGGATGACTATACGCTCAGGTGGACGATAAAAAAACCATGGGGATCGTTCCCGCAGGGCTTTTTTGCTTTTCAGATATCCAAGAAGGCCCTGGAGGGAGATGTCCTCATCCGGGAAGCCAAGCGGGCTGCGGCCCGGGCGAAAAGGCTTAAAAAGAAAGCCGCGGCCAGCGGGAAAGAGGAAGATAAAAAGGCGGCGGCCGAAGCCGAGGCAAAAGCCAAGCTGGCCGCTCAGAAAGCAAAAGGGAAAAAGAGTACGGATGTGTACCCCGTGGGTACCGGGCCCTTTATGCTGGAAGAGGCCAAACCTGGCAACTACCTGAAGGTAAAACGGAATCCCAACTGGTGGTTCGGGAAAACCATCGGACGCCCCGAAATGCCTTACTTTGACGGGATCAAGGTTATCGTCATCCCGGATCCGGCCATACAGCTCGCCAACTTGAGAGCCGGGAAAATTGACATGATCGGCGTCAGCAAATCCAGCTACAATAATATGAAAAATGACCCGAACCTCCGCGTTTATACTTTTCCTGATAACAATACAACCATATTGTTCTTTAACATGGCCAAGGGGCCCTGCAAGGATATCCGGGTTCGAAAAGCAATCGCGCATGCCGTTGACCGCCGGGCTTTGATCGCGGGCACGCAGTTCGGCCTGGCCAAAGAGGCAAGCTGTCTTTTCCCTGAAGACCACTGGGCCCATAACCCTGCCTTGAAACCGGTAAAATATGATCCCGAACTTTCAAAAAGACTTTTGAAAGCAGCGGGCTACGAGAAGGGCTTGGTTATCACTGGGACTTCATACAATTTTTCGGACGTTGTCACTGTAACAACGGCGATAAAAAACATGCTGGCCAAAGTGGAGATCGACTGGAAAGTTGATTCACTTGATCCGGTTGCCGTTAGCGATCGCATGAAGAATCTTGAATTTGACATGAGCCTGTTCGGTCAGCCTTATATCCAGGACCCGGATGCGAACCTTTCCAACATTTATCACCCCCAGGGCGGATTCAACTACGGCAGAAGTCATAATGAGAAAGTAATCGCTCTTATTGAAGCCGGGCGTTATGAAATCGACCAAAAAAAGAGGCAGCGGATTTACTGGGATATTGAAAAACTTATTTACGATAACTACATGGATGTCTGGCTGTGGTGGAACGTGGCCGCCGTGGCCTACAGGAAAAACGTATATGGCTGGAACAATGATATGTGGATCCAGAATCGAACGCTTTATTCTTACTCGCATCCTTTATGGTTCAAGGACGGGAAGCCGTAAAAATAAAATTCAACCAACTGACCCATAGTGCAGGAATAAGAGCAGGGAATATCTTGAGCGGCTATTCTATATGTTTGAATTTCGTTTTAACCGCGCCGCAAATCGGGCATTTCTCAGGAGGATTATCCTCGCATACATAACCGCAGACTTGGCAGACGTAGTACTCGGTCTGGCGGTCAGAAAGCATGTCGTTCAAGGCCTTTTTATAAAGATCGGCATGAATGCTTTCCACGTCCCTGGCCTGTGAAAAAGCCTTTAGCACTTCATCCTCTTCCTCTGCTTGGGCGTCCTTAATCAGGGCCGGGTATTCGTCCACTTTGGCCTTGATCTCGTTTTGAAAGGCGGTCTCCAGGTTTTCTTCGGTTGAGCCGATTTTGCCACGCATCAGCAGTAGGTAACGGTTGGCATGCACGGATTCCGCTTCGGAAACAGCTTTGAACAGAAGGCTTATCTGGGAATAACCCTCCTCTTCGGCCTTCTTGGCAAAGGCGGCGTTTCGAATAGCGGCCTTGGATTCCCCGGTAAAGGCATAAGCCAGATTTTTCTCTGTTTTTTCGGGCATGAGTTAAGGCTCCTTCCTCTCAGCTTATGGAAATGATATAAAATATGGTAATACACCATCAAAATTGCACTTAGTTCTTTGATAATTAGCTGATATCA
>CAZVRN010000295.1:0-4240 GCA_964629485.1 uncultured Thermodesulfobacteriota bacterium
CCGGCCATGGTCCTGGGTGACGCCATGCTGGGCCAGATGAAGGAGCCCGTGGAACTGAAAAAATACAATCCCCAAAAATTTGAGAAAAAGTGGGCCCTGACCGGGGCCAAAGGACGTCCGGCGCAGTATCTCAAGAGCCTCTACCTTGATGACGGCGAACTGACGGAGCAAAACTGGAAACTTTACGCCAAGTACCAGCGCATGAAAGAAGATATTCGCTATGAGGCCGTCTATCTCGATGGGGCTAAATTGATCGTGACCGCCTTCGGTTCCATGGCCAGGGTCCTCAAATCCTCGGTCCGAATGGCGCAGGATGAGGGTCTCAAAGTCGGCCTCATCAGGCCCATCACCGTCTTCCCCTTTCCGGAAGCGTTCATTCGAGAGGCTTCTCAAAAGGTCAAACACTTTTTGACCATGGAACTGAATACCGGCCAGATGATTGAAGATGTTCGGCTGTCGGTTGAACCGGGCACCCGGGTGGATTTTTTCGGTCTGCCTCCGGGTTCTCTGCCCGCGCCGGATGTGTTTTTAAAGGAAATAAAAAAAGTCTATACAGAATAACGGCCCGTGAGCCGCGCTGCTTACAGGCTTGTGGGGGAAAAAATGAAACAGGTTTTCAAACGGCCGGACTGCTTGATAGACGTGCCTTTCCATTTTTGTCCCGGCTGTCACCATGGTATCATTCATCGCATTGTGGCCGAGGTGCTGGATGAATTTGAACTCAGGGAAAAGGCCATTATCGCCGCCTCGGTGGGATGCTCGGTCTTCATGTATGATTACTTTGACATGGATGTTATCGAATCACCTCACGGGAAGGCCGCTGCCGTGGCCACCGGGGTAAAAAGAGCGCGGCCGGAGAATTTTGTTTTCACCTATCAGGGTGACGGCGACCTGGCTGCCATCGGCATCGCCGAGATCATCCATGCGGCGAACCGGGGGGAAGAAGTGACGGTTTTTTTCGTTAACAACACCATTTACGGCATGACCGGCGGTCAGATGGCCCCTACCACCATGATCGGTCAGAAAAGCACCACCACTCCGGGAGGCCGTAACCCCAAGGAAGCCGGGTATCCGATTCACATGGCCGAACTGCTGGCCACGCTCGCCGGAACCGCCTATTCAGCCCGGGTAGCCGTGAACAACGTAAAAAACCTGATGCAGGCCAAAAAAGCGACCCGGCAGGGGGTCAAGGTTCAGCTCGAAAAAAAAGGGCTGGGGTTCGTGGAATACCTTTCGGCCTGTCCCACAAACTGGAAGATGACGCCGGACCAGGCCAACCAAAGGATTGCCAAGGAGCTCATCCCGTCTTTCCCCCTCGGCGTCTTCAAAGAAGAACAGGCTCCGGCCGCGGCTGAAATTGGATAAGGAGTAGTCTCTTGTATTTTGATCTGATAATCGCAGGTTTCGGCGGGCAGGGCGTTATGTTCATCGGGAATCTTCTGGCTCACGCCGCTATGCTCGAAAACCGCAATGTCACTTATCTGCCGGTTTACGGGGTTGAGATGCGTGGAGGAACCGCCAATTGCACCGTGGTCATTTCGGACGAGAACATTGGTTCGCCCAGCATCACCAACCCCATCGTCTCCATTGTCATGAACAAACCCTCCCTGGTTAAATTCGGACCCCGGGTAAAAAAGGACGGACTGCTGCTGGTCAACTCTTCCCTGATCAAGCCGGAGGAAGTGGAGGTCGAAGGACCTGAAGTCATGCTGGTCCCTTCAACCGAGTTGGCCGCAGAAGCAGGCAACGACCGGCTGGCAAACATGATCTTTCTGGGCGTGCTGATCGGAAAGACCGAAGTTGCTTCACTGGAGCATGTGGAGCAGGCCCTTGTCGAAACCGCCGGGTCCATAAACGAGGAACTGCTTAAGGTTAACATGCGGGCCATTGAAAGGGGAGTCGCCTTCGGCCGCACCGGTAAATAGAGGCTATTTCAAAATTAGTGTTTTGGCCTAAATCGCGGAGAAAGAAAAAATCTCCCCGGTTTCTGTAAACCAATTAAGTCCTCACCTTAATGGTTCTTCTCTGGTAAATTGCCTCTCGCGGGCAACCCCCGTTGCCGTTGATGTAATTTTTACTTTACATCAATCTGCGCCGTCGGAGTCTTACCCGTATTTTAAAATTACAATTTTACATTACCCATTCTTGACACGACCTCTGGAAACGGATACGTTACTGAATTATTCGCGAAGAAAGTTAAACTCATTTTCTCAATCAGGAAAGGAGAGGCAGATGATCATTGACGTTCATTATCACTTCATGCCCGGAGTCAAGAGAGAGAGCATAGCGCATACGGTCGAACATGCTGTTCGGGCGGCTGAAATAATGGGACAGAAGGTTGACCCCGAAGCGGTCATGAACAAGGCGCTTCAAACCTGGGGCGACCCCACCGGAGACGGCCTGATCGCCCTGATGGATGAATCGGGCATTGACCTGAACCTGATCTGCCTGGTGGACAACGCGAACAACGAGCGCCTTAAACCTGAAATCATGCAGCGAGGCAATAAAATGCTCGCCGATGTGGCTGAGAGGTTCCCTGACCGCGTCATGGCCCTGGCCGGGGTTGACCCGAGGCGGCCTGAAGCGGTCGATATGATGAAACAATGCTTTGAGGAATTCGGCGTGAAGGGGCTGAAGTATCACCCGGATCACGGGTATGATCCCGCTTCGCCTGAATCCTACAAGGTGCTTGAGATCGTGGCCCAAAACAACGGTATCCTCCTGACGCACACCGGGCCGCTTCCCCCGCCGTCCCGGAGCAAGTTCGCCGATCCTTCGCTCCTGGCCGACCTGGCGGTGGATTTTCCTGAAATCAAGGTCATCGCCGCCCACATGGGCGCTGTCAACTGGCGCTCCTGGGCCTCTCTGGCCGCTTTTCAGCCGACCCTGTACGGTGATATGGCCATGTGGGACTCCTACGCCTTTGGAAATTACAGGCTTTTCTGCCGGGAGCTCCGCGATATACTCGACTATGCCGGGGCCTCCAAGGTGCTCTTCGGCACGGACAACCCGATTTTCAACACCGTCATGCCGACGAAAAAATATATCCAGCTTATCAAGGACCTGCCGACCAACGCTCCGGATGGAATTAAGTTCACCCAGGAGGAGGTGGACGGGATTCTCGGCGGCAACGCCGCGGCCATGCTGGGGCTTGACCAGTAACGGCGCCACCCCCGGAAGGGATTGAAAAGATGAGTGGATACCAGGGCTATAAACAGGAAGTATTAAAGTACAGCCAGATAATCGCTAAAGAAGGCTATGTTGTCGGATCAGGCGGCAACGTCTCCCTGCGCATACCGGGCGAAGAGGCCCTGGCCATCACCCCTTCGGGCATGGATTACTTTGACCTGTCTGCGGATGATATCTGTATCGTCGGCTATGACTCGACATTGATCGAGGGCCCGCACCGTCCCTCAGTTGAAACCGGATTTCACATCGCGGTTTACCGGAACAGGCCGGACGTTAACGCCGTGATGCACACACACCAGGTTTTCGCCAGTGTTTTCACATTACTCAACCAGCCCATACCGGCCCTTTTTGACGAACAGGTTCTGCGCCTGGGGAACATCGTGGACATCGTGCCTTACGCTGTTTCGGGCAGCCCGGAACTGGCTCGAAACGTGGCCGGCAAACTGGGCAATAACTGTAACTGCTACTTATTGCAAAACCATGGCGCGCTCTGCCTGGGCATTGACCTGAACAAAGCCCTCCAAAACGTAAAGCTCCTTGAAAAAACAGCCAGGGTTTACTATTATGCTTTAACCTTGAAGAAAGAGATCACGAATATACCTGAACCGGCGGCACAGCTTTTTTTCGGAATTTTGAAAAACGAACAGAAAAACGAAATTTCACGAAAAAGAGGAACAGAGCCGGGTAACGAGGACGGCCGAAAGGAATGAAATGACGATTTACCTGGAGGAAAAATTTAATCTCGCCCCGGCTAGCCCGGAAACCCTGGACCTTTTTGTTCAGTTCGCCCGGGAACAGATGGTACCCGCGCTAAATCGCCTCAAGGCCCGCCTGGCGGCGGCCTGGTATTCAGACGTGGAGATGTTTTGCCAGGTAACACAAGTGGTTGAATTTGACAGCCTGGCCGCGTTCGAGGCGTTTCGCATCAAAGCCGGACAGGATCAGGCCTGGGTTGATTGCCGGGCGCGTCTGGAGGAGCTGGCCCCGGAGCAGCGCACCAGGCTGCTGGAACCGCTGGGACCCATTCCTCCCGAGGCCCTGCATGAGGCCA
>CAZVRN010000296.1:0-4184 GCA_964629485.1 uncultured Thermodesulfobacteriota bacterium
GAAAGGAATAACAATGAAAGCGATCAGGACCGGTAAGAAAACAACGATCGGGGCGGCTATAAAAAGCGGCCTGTCAACGGCGGAGGGTGTGGTCAATTCTTTAACTAGCAGTTTAACCGCGTCCATGACCGGCTGCAGGAAGCCGTGCCAGCCGACCTCCATCATGGCCGGACGGCGCTGAATATGCCCCGCTATTTTCAGTTCGGCGTATATGAGGCCGATGGCGTTGATGGTTACGAAAAGGATAACCAGCAACAGGCCGATAACGGCGGTAACTATCTCCTGGCTGAACCAGTAAAAGGCCCAGTTCCAGAAGCCCGGTTCGCGTCCGGCGGCCTGGGTTAAAAGATTCAATAAAAAGCCGGGGTCAGAGACAGGACTCATTTGTCAATCTCCGGAATAACTAAATCTAGGCTGCCCATGATCGAGATGACATCAGCGACGAACTGGCCGCGTATTATCTCGGGCAAAATCGACAGATTGCTGTAGGACGGGGTCTTCCAGTGCATCCGATAGGGAATCCGGCTCCCGTCGCTGACAATGAAAATGTTCGTCTCGCCCCGCGGGCTCTCAAAAGCGAAGAAGACCTCGCCCGGATCCGGGGTCAAGAATTTCGGCACGCTGTCATTGATATATGCCCCGCCGGGCAGGCGGTCCAGGCACTGTTCGATGATGCGCAGGCTTTGCTCCATCTCGGCAAGCCGGACCGAATAGCGGTCAAAGGCGTCGCCGTTGGTCCCGGTGGGTATATCAAAGTCGACTTCCGAATAAACCGCGTACGGTTCTTTCTTGCGTATGTCGTACTCGACGCCGGAGGCCCTGAGGCAAGGTCCGGTTACCCCGTAATTAAAGGCCTGCTCAGGGGTAATCACGCCCACGCCGACAGTTCGATTCTGAAAAATCACGTTGCCGGTCACGAGGCGGTCATACATCTTGAAGCGTTTGCGCTGGCGCTTGATGTAGGCCCGGGTCCAGGATATAAAGTCGTCATCAACATCTTTGTGCACGCCGCCGAAACGATTGTAGGAGTAAGTCAGGCGCGACCCGGTGACATGATTTAAGATGTCGTTGATCTTCTCCCGCTCCTCCCAGATATACAGGAAGGGGGTAAAGGCGCCCAGGTCCATGAGATAGGCTCCCAGCCAGAGGAGGTGGGAAGCGATCCTGTTCAGCTCCGAGGTGATGCAGCGGATATACTGCGCCCTTTCAGGCACTTCAATCCCGGCCAGCTTTTCCACGGCGGCGCAGTAGGCGTGGTTATAAGTCAGGCCGCCCAGGTAATCCATTCGTGAATTATTGGGGATAAACTGGGCATAACCCCGGGTTTCACCCATCCTTTCGTGGCCGCGGTGGATGTACCCGATAACCGGGTCGGCCTCGATGACCCTTTCCCCATCCAGGTGCAAAACAACCCTCAGCACGCCGTGGGTAGCGGGATGCTGGGGCCCCAGGTTCAGCCAGAACGTCTGCTCGCTCAGGCTTCGGCTGACCTTTCGATCCGTTTCGAGAGATGTAATATTACCGTCAGTCATTCTTTTCCTGGTGATATTCCGGCGCTAAAATTTCCGGCGGAACCTTGAAATCCTTGCGCAGGGGAAAGAAGTCGGCGTCCTCGGGCAGAAGAAGCCGCCTGAGGTCCGGATGGCCCTTGAACTTGACGCCTAAAAACTCGTGGCATTCGCGCTCCTGCCAGTTAGCGGCCGCAAAGATATCGCTGATGGTATCCACTTCATCTTCAGAACCCAAACCGGCCCTGATGGTAATGCGGTGAGTTTCGATGTGCTGGTTGAAACGGTAAACCACCTCCCGGTGGTCCACCCTGTCAATGGCGGTCAGGTCTTCCAGGAAGTACCCGCGGGCGTTGAGCAGTTCCGCGCTCCGGCGGACCTTATCCGGCTCAACGGTCACATCCACATGAGACCCGGTTTTACCGTAATCCGTATCGCGGACCTCAAGCGGCGCCAGTTCCTCAATCAATTCTTTTGATGCGCTTGCTGAACTCACGTTTATCGCCTCTGAAGCGGTCAAATCTGCGGAGCACGTTGTTTTTCTGACCCTTTGTTATCTTGTCCTGGATGGACAAGATACCTTGAATTAGGCCTTCCGGCCTGGGCGGACAGCCGGGGACATAGACATCCACCGGCAGGATCTCATCCGCCCCGTTGACAATGGCGTACTGGGAATCGTGGGCGAACGGACCTCCCGAGATAGCGCAGTTGCCCATGGCTATGACCCACTTGGGGGCAGCCATCTGCTCCCACAAAGTTACCACAGTGGGGGCCATCTTACGGGATATGGTTCCGGCGATGATCATCAGGTCGGCCTGGCGCGGGGTGGCCCTGGGAATAACCCCAAAACGGCCCCAGTCAAACTTGGCCGCACCGGCCGCCATCATCTCAATAGCGCAGCAGGCAAGTCCAAAGGTCAGAACCATAAGGGAACTGGCCCGCGGGATGCTCAGTATGTCTTCGAGGACCGCCAAACGTACCACCGGGTCCACCGAACGAACCAAATCCGTCTCACCTTTCACGGTCAGGCCTAAATTGTCTTTCAATGCTCCAACTCCACCTAGCCAGACCCTTAAGAGGGCCGTGCAGCTAAACTACTTCCAATCAAAAACACCCTTGCGCCAAGCGTACACGATGGCTAAGGCAAGGATGCTCAAAAAAATAACCAACTCAATAAAGTCGCGTATGACAAACTCTTTCCCGTAAGCTAAAAGAACGGGAAAGAGGTAAAGCACATCGACATCAAAAGCGAGAAAGATCAAAGCGAAAAGATAATAGGCCACCCCAAACTGAACCCAGGCGCTGCCAAAGGGAATCATCCCGCTTTCATAAGTTTTAAGGGTGTCACGTCCAACGGTTTTGGGTGAGATAAGGGCGGCTAAAATCAGGGGAACAGCACCAAAAGCAATCCCGACCAGTAAAAAAAGCAAAACAAAGAAGTAATCGTTCAACAAGAAAGCAGCCATGGTCCCCTCATTTAAATTCGCATTCAACGTCGAATTAAATCACAAAGGTTGCGTGATGTATATCTAAGTTGATGGGTTCTTGTCAACTTGTTTCTTTGGTGAATTTTTTCACGTAGTAATATCAAATAGTTACACGGGCGACAAAAAAAATATTGAACCAAAATCGGCTTAAAGCGGTTGTTTTTTGATGGGGAAAACCGGTTTATCACGGCCAAATATGGGGCGTTACAGGCTCTTGACGGCCCGGTCTCCCTGTTTTCGGTTTCGATTGAGGGAAAAATATTTTTAAAGGCCAGCCTTGATATTCGATTTTAACCCGTATCAGGCAGAAAATTTCCCGGAAAAACATTTAACAGGCAGACCCGGCTTGCTTTTCTTCCACGGTTATACTATGAAATAAAAACGTCTTTTTCGACTGGCAGACTCCCGCCGCATCTCGGACCGGCGAGGCAGTTTAAAAATAATACAAGGAAGATAACTATGCTTGATTTAATGCGAAGACACGCCAAGAGCTGGATGGTGAATGTCATTATTGGCGCCATTGTGCTGGTCTTCGTTTTCTGGGGAGCAGGCTCCATTCGGAAACGCCGGCCGCAATACGTGGCCACGGTCAATGATGAGGCGATCGGGTTTGCCGAGTACCAGGAAACTTACCGCAACCTTTATGAACAGGCGCGGAGGCGATACCGGCAGGTGTGGAGCGACGACCTGGTCAAGGCCCTGAACCTTAAAAGGCAGGCCCTTGAAAGCCTGATCAATGAACGCCTGCTGCTTCAGGCGGCCCGGGCCCTGAAGATTGATGTCAGCAATAAAGAACTTCAAGACAGCATTCTCAGCTCCCCGGCCTTCCGGTTAGACGGCGTCTTCAATGTGAACAAGTACCGCGCCATCCTGGCCCGGAATAAACTCACCCCGGAAAAGTTCGAGGCAATCAAGCGGCGGGACCTGATCATCCAGAAGCTGAACCGGCGGATCATGAGCTTCGCCAAGGTTTTGCCGGACGAGGTGCGTGAAGACTTCCATTTCACCAGAGACCAGGTCGAGGTGGAATTTGTCCTTTTTAAGCCTGAGGATTTCGTGGGGCGGGTCAAGTACACTCCCGAGGAGTTGAAAGCGTTTTTTGAAAAAAACAAGGCCCGGTACCGGGTGCCAGCCAAGGTCAAGGTGGCCTACCTGGCCATTCGGTCCAAAGACGTGGAAGACCAGGTCA
>CAZVRN010000297.1:0-1783 GCA_964629485.1 uncultured Thermodesulfobacteriota bacterium
GAACGGCCTGGTACCCTGGCTGAAAAATTGCCTGGTAAAGTGGCTGACCGGGAAATTAAAAGACGGGCGGCCTCGCTGCGTGCAATCGGGCAGACCAAACGGCTGGATTTTTACAAACGTCAAGAAGGGCGCATACGTCCCACCTTAATTGAGAATACCAGAGACCGGCAGACCGGTCTGACGCGCGGCTTGACTGACAATTACATTCAGGTTCTTATCCCGGACTACACCCTGCCCGCCGGTGAGATTGTGAACGTGTGCCTGAACGGTCCGGGGCCTGATAAAAGGATGTACGGAGAGGCTGTAAAAGCTGTTTGAGCGGTCTTGACTCCTTTTTTAAATTCGTATAAGCACAGACGTATAACCTTAAATTATAAGGTTTTGTAAAAGAAAGTCTTATGGCCATGTTTGACGATATCAGACCCTACAATGACGCTGAAGTAAAGAAAATCTGGAAAAAATTGTTAAAAAATCCAGATTTGATCGCGGTCTTTAAGTGGCTGGATATTCCTATTCTGCCTGAATATCATTCATTGGAAACTTCTGGAGAACTGCAGGATATCATCGGCCGGAAAGTCCTTAACCGCATTTTTGACCTTTCTATTGACGGTGTCAGTATCAGCGGACTGGATGATGTCATAGAAAATAGCAACAGTGGTCTTCTGTTCGTTTCCAACCACCGAGACATCGTCCTTGACCCCGCGCTGATGATCTACGCCATCGATCAACATCAGTACAGACCCGTTCAGATTGCTATAGGAGACAACCTGCTGACTTCACCTTTTGTCAGCGATCTTTTGAAAATAAATAATTGTTTTATTGTAAAACGCGGTCTGCCAAGGAAAGAGCAGTTAATGGCTTCCAAGGAATTGTCAGCCTATATCTGGCAGCAAAACCAAAAAGGTGAATATATATGGATCGCTCAAAGAGAAGGCCGGGCCAAAGAAGGAAACGATTTCACAAACGCCGCTCTGGTTAGTATGCTGTATTTATCTCATAAAAAGAAGATGCCTTTTTCCGATTTTATTAATCGGTTGAATATTGTTCCGGTTTCTATTTCCTATGAATATGACCCCTGCGATGAACTTAAAGCCAGGGAAGTGCTTATCAAAAAAATGAACAATAATCGTTACAGCAAGGGCGCGAATGAGGACCTTATTTCAATCGTCCGAGGCATCTTGGGATATAAAGGCCATGTCCATATCGCTTTTGGGACTGCGCTGAAAGGAGATTTTTCATGCGTCAAGGACGTTACCAGTGAACTGGACAGGCAGATCATCATGAACTATAAACTCTGGGATACGAATCTGGCCGCATATGATGAATTATATCAAACCGCATCTGATGTGTCTGAAGAGGAAAAACAAAAATTTTTGAAACGAGTGCAACAAGCGCCGGAAGAGTTGCGGCCTTTAATACTTCAGATGTATGCCAATCCGGTAAAGAACAAGCGCAACTATCTTTCCTGACGGCTTTATTTCACTTTAAATAGAATTTCGCCAAGCGAAAAAAAGGCAGAGCGCCTGATCCAATGCTCTGCCTTAACGAAGAGGGAGGATGTTAAGTTTAAAGGGGCCATAAAAAGAGCAATGTCGGGTTAATAGTCTTATAGGTGCTTAAGCGGTATTTACTTTGAAGTTTATATGGAAAAAAATATGCTTCTTCCCAGGCAGAAGTTCTTTTTTCTTTCTGCTTTTGCCAGTGAAATAAATTCCATTTCATTTTTCACTTATCCTCGTTTCCATTATTTTTATATGTGAACAGGGCCTGTCTCGTTCTATGT
>CAZVRN010000297.1:1793-4167 GCA_964629485.1 uncultured Thermodesulfobacteriota bacterium
TCTCGTTAATTTTCAAAGTAATCATCCGTTTGGGTGATTTTAAGGGGTGATTTTTTACACCTTTAAAAACCTTGCTTGGCGTTAAATCGCTTTAAGCCCCGCTATAGCAGCGTCATAATGATAAGCCGCTTTATGGATTTCATAGTATTTTTTCGGATCATGACCCAGCAGTTCGTTCTGCGGGTAAAAATACGCCATAGCAGAACGCTGGTTTCTTGCCAAAAAAGTTTGTTTTAGTTTCGACCACCATTTACGAAACGGAGAAGAAACCATCCCTGAGTTCAGCATCGGCTGCGGCAAGGTCGCTGTGTTGCTTGCGTTCACAAAATTCATCTTAATATTTTCTGGCAGGAGTGGATTGAGTAATTTTTTCAGCCACAACATTTTCTCCCCCTTTTCTACCGGTAAATCAATCTTTGCCTTTATTTTTTTTCTTTATATTTAATATAAATATCAAATGTATAGAAACCATCACCCTAACGGGTGATTGCAGTGGGTGATTTTATTGGGTAAGAGAGACCCCTCTCAAGGAGCAGTAGTTTTGTTGAAATCGCAGAAAATGAAAAATTAACCCGCAGGAATATTGCTAATTCTCAAAGACTTAACCTTTCGCCTGACAATGAATTCGGCTAAAGGACGAAGTTTTGCAGAGGTCTCATTTTAGGATTCGATTACAAAGTTTTAGGCACTAGTATCTCTTTGGCCAGCTTGCGCCCGCTTTCGGTCAGGAAGCTTTTTCCCAATATCTTTGATAACTTTTCCGGGGCGAGGGGTTTTTCTTTATGGGTTTCTTTCAGGTTTACGATCAGATCGGCATCGTACAGGGCCTTGAAGTTTGGCGTTTCTTCCGGCCGGGGATGATGGTGATGGCCGACGATATCGCAGACCTCATCGATTAAGTCGGACCTGGTCCCCAGTTTTTCGAGAATGTTCCGGGCAATGGGCGGGCCTTCCATCTCCTGGTATCGGGCGGCGGTGCTTTGATATTTCCTTTCCGCTTCCTTGATCCCGATGTCATGCAGGTATCCGGCCATGAGGATGACGGCCAGGTCGCCCCCTTCACCCTTCCAGATCCGCTCAGCGTAGCGGGCCACTTGGGCCGCGTGCTTGATGCGCTTAGAGTCCTGGCCAAAGTAGCGTCTCATTTCAAGGGCTACCCTGTCTTTCAGAAGATCGTCCCTTTCGGCCAGAAGTTCGGGTGGCAGGTTGCCCAAACATTGCTCGGCGTATTTGCAATACGAGGCGCAGCCGAAATCCATCTTGGGGTTCAGGAAACGATATCCGCAATTTTTACATCGACGGGTCGTGTCGTCCTTAAAAAATTCTATCTCCTGTCCACACTGCGGACATTCAGTTTGAAAGATGGCATCCGGCTTCCAATAGCGGCTGTCTTGTCCCGGGCATTTCATAATCAGACTCCCCCCTCTTTTTAACCCGTTTTCGGATAAAAAACGGGACTCGTGATATGATTTTTTTCAGCCTCTTTTGACCACTTCATACCATCCCCCTGTTTAGGCGATTATTCCCTGTTATGATATGGCAATAAAAGGCGTTTACCTTGACTTAGGTCAACTCAGATATTTTTTCAAAAGCGCTGGAAATAAGGCAACGCCTTTTAATCTGTCTTTAAAGACGTCTTGAGAACGAGTAATTTTGTTAAAATCACGGAAGGCTCGAGGTTTAAGTAAGAAGGTTTAGTTTTTTAGCTTGAGCAATGGCCTGTGTTCGGCTGCGGACATTAAGTTTTCCGTAAATATTGCGTATATGGGTTTTGACGGTGTTTATGCCCACGTAGAGGTTTTCGCCTATTTCACGGTTGGACAGACCGGCTGCGAGCAGTTTAAGAACATCGAACTCTCTCTCACTGAGAGGCTCGGCAAGGGCCTGAGCCGTTTGCCCCCGGGATTGGAAGCGCTGGTGCTGGATTTCGAGGGCTGTCAAAAGGTTATTAATATAACTGTCTGAAACTTCATATGTTTCAGTAAGTTTTTCGTCCTGGCGATATTCAATAACCTTTCTTAAGAGGTCCAGCATCGGCGTACCTTCGGTTATAAAGACACGGATAAACCCCTCCGGTTCACCCAGGAATAGCGCGCGGAGAATAGTGCTTATAGCCCGGGCTGTTTCATTTCGTTTTTGCAAAGCCAAAGCCTTATTGACAAGAATTTCGATCAGCCCCCCGAGGCGGCCTGATATTGCTGCAATTTGAAGCAGCTTTTCAAGTAGCTCTAATGCGTCTTCAGTGTCATTGCGGGCAATAAGCACTCTGGCCAGCGAAAGGTAGGTAGCTTGTAAGTGCCTGAAGGGAAGATGTTTGAAATTATCGGTAATACGCAGTCCGGATTCTCGTACCCATTCCTCAGCCGCTTTCAGG
>CAZVRN010000298.1:0-4135 GCA_964629485.1 uncultured Thermodesulfobacteriota bacterium
TCAGCAGTTTATCCAGAAACAGTTTTCGAAGCAGCGAGTACAGGAAAAGCACGGGAAACCCATAGCTTATTATCCTGATCTCCCTTAACCCGGCTCCTGAAAGCAGTTTTTTGAAGCCTGCGCGGGTATAGCGGCGGAAGTGCCCTGAAACCCTGTCCGCCTCGGAAAAAAGAAAAGGGCGGGCGGGCACGCTGATAACAAGCGATCCGCCGCGCTTTAAAAGGGAGCGGCATTTTTCAATAGCCTTCCGGTCCGAGGCCAGGTGCTCAAAGACTTCAATGCTGATAATGTTGTCGAATTCCGTATCCGGGGAAAAGCCGTCAATGGTGTTTTCTTCAATGCGGATGCCGAGCTGGCGGCCGCCTTTTTCAAGAAGTTCCTTCAGGGCGAACGGCGAGGGATCAAAGGCTGTTACATCGTGGCCCCGGCGCGCCAGAAAGATCGAATATTCTCCGGTTCCGCAGCCCGCGTCCAGGGTCTTTCCAGGCGAAAGTTCGGCCAGTTCCCGGTATACCACCAGGTTCCGAACGTATTTCATGGGCGAACCGGCCGAGTGCGCCCGGGCCCAGAGTTCGTGCAAAGCGTCATAGTCTTTCATGTTGTCCTCTGTTTCGGCCGGGAAGCCATGACCTCTTTAAACAGCCCGATATATTCCCGGGCCGTGTTCTCCCAGGTAAGATGCTGGTCTGAAACCCATTGCCGGGCCGCGCGGCCCATCCTGATCAGAAGTTCGGGATTATCAGCCAGTTTTCGCATGGCCCCGGACAGCCCCTCGATATCGCCTTCAGGAAAAAGAAATCCTGTTTCACCCTCTTTTACCAGTTCCCTGATGCCGTCAATGTCGGTCCCGATAACCGGCCTGCCCGCCGCCATGGCCTCTAACACCACGTTGGGCCTGCCTTCATGATGGCTGGGGAGTACCAGAAAGTGCGACCGGGACATCACGAAGGCCATATCCCGGCCGGGCTTCACCCGGCCCTGGAAGGTCACCCGGCCCTCGATGCCTAATCTTTTGGCCAGGTTTTTCAGCTCCTGTTCCAAGGCCCCCTGCCCCGCGATCAGCAGGCGCAAGTCCGGACGCCCCAACTTTGCCATGGCCTTGAGAAGAATGTCCACCCCTTTATCTGCGACAAGCGAGCCCGCGAAAATAATAGTGGTCGCATCGGCAGGCTCGGGAAAAGGCACCTGAAAAAAATGCTCGTCAATGCCGTTCGGGATACAGCGGACCTTCTCCGGGCTGCTGACAGCGTTTTTAATCGCTTTCTCCAGGTTCTTTCCGACACAGACCACGGCCCTTGAACCCTTGAGCGCAACCCTGAGCATAACCGGTTTGGAAACGAAAGCGCCCTGTTTAACAATGGCGTCCGAACCTCTTAACACGGTTATAATCGTTTTGCGGTGGACAGGCGAAAGGCACCAGGCCAGGGCGCCGCTCACGGCCCAGTTGGCCAGCACCAGGTCGGCCTTTCTGGATTGGATCAAAATATTTAAAACATATGAGACCAGAAAGGAAGGAAGCAGCAGGTAATTTTTTCGGCTTGACCGTAACGCCGCAGGCACCCCGCCGGGACCCTGGGCCAGGGTTTGCCATCTGCGGGGAGCATACGAAAATCGCCGCATCTCGATCGACTCGGGCCAGTTTTCAGACATTGAAATGCCTCCAGGGGTGAGAACGCGCACAAACAACCCCTGGCCGGCAAGGGCTTTACTCAGTTGATACACGAAAAATCCGGAAGGATCACCCGGCGAAGCGGGGAAAGAGGTGGTCAGGCATAATATTCGCAAATTTTTTATCTCATTACCTTTTTCACTGTTTATCATGAGGTGCGGGAAAACGGTTGATCGTTTACCGGAAAAACTGCCGCCAAAGAGGTCAGCCTGGAATTTTTAACCTGCGGCATGATCAGATTTCTACCAGTTGGTAAAAGTATAGGCCACAGGCTGATTCCGTGTCAAGTGTGAAGCATCCCGGCCAGTTAGCCCTGTGGCCCCATGGAAACGGTTTGGTCGCCCTTCCTTTCCCCTTGACCTTCCGCCCGGCTCCTGATACTAGGTCTTTCTATCTTTTAACAAGGTTCATTGCGGGAGAAAATGATTGAGAATCAAGACTCTGGTCTTTCGCAGATGACCCGGGCGGGGCGCACATGTGCGGTATAGTCGGTTATTATACCGCAGGGCGCGGCAGGGATGAACAGGAAGCCTTAAAACAGGCCGTGGCCGCTTTAAAACGCCGCGGGCCGGACGGGGAGGGCTTTTATTTCTCCGGGGAAGTCGGGCTGGGACATTCCCGGCTGGCTGTCATTGACATTCAAACCGGGGACCAGCCCCTGTACAATGAGGACGGTTCCATAGTCCTGATCGTAAATGGAGAGTTTTACAACTTCAGGGAGCTCAATCAAACCCTGCTCAAAAACGGCCATCAATTTAAAACCCGGTCCGATTCAGAGACCTTCATCCACCTTTATGAAGAACATTCCATTCAGGAGGCCCTGAGCCGGCTTAATGGAATGTGGGCCCTGGCTTTGTGGGACCAGAAAAGAAGGAAGCTTATTCTGGCCCGGGATCGGGCCGGGCAGAAACCTTTGTATTATGTTCACGAAAGGGGCCGGCTTCTTTTTGCGTCTGAAATCAAGGCCCTGCTGTTATTTCAGGACCTGGACCTGGCCATTGATGAAACCGCTTTGGCGCTTTACCTGAAGTATGGCTACGTGCCCGCGCCCTACTCCATCTATAAATCCATTCGTAAATTTCCCGCGGCCAGTTACGGCGTTTATGAGGAAGGCCGGCTGACTGTTCGGCCGTACTGGCGGCCTCCCGAGGGAGTGAATTATCAACGCGGCGAGAGCGAATGGATTGAGGAACTGGCCTGGACGCTTGATGATGCCGTGAAGCTCCGCCTGATTTCAGATGTGCCGTTGGGGGTATTTTTGTCAGGGGGCCTGGATTCCTCTCTCATCGCCGGGAATACGGTCAGGCACGCCGAGGAGAAGGTCAAGACCTTCTGCATCGGTTTTAACGACCCGACCTATGATGAGAGCGCACACGCTGAAACAGCGGCCAGGCATCTGGGCACCTGGCACCACAGGGAACAGGTTGATTTTAAAAATGTGGACCGCCTGCCCGAACTGGCCGCCTATTTTGATGAACCTTTTGCCGACTCCTCTTTCCTGCCCACTTGGCACCTCTGCCGGACCACGAGGAAATACGTCACCGTGGCCCTCTCCGGGGATGGGGGGGACGAGCTCTTCGGGGGCTACCGGCGGTACATAGCCGGGAAACTAACCGGAACCTATCTGAGCCTGCCCGGCTGTCTGCGAAGGCGTCTCATTGAACCCCTGGTGAGCCTCCTGCCCGCGCCGGGAGTATACTACGGCCGTTCCGTCACAAAAAAAGCAAAGCTTTTCCTTGAAGCCGCCGGCCGTTTGGAAAATGACTCCCTGGCCCTGAGTCCGCGCATCTTTTCGGATGAAGAGATAAGCGCCCTCTTTCCCGGATTGAGCCTCCCCTGCCTTCAGGAAGATCCCCTGCTCTTGGCCGCGGGCGCGAACCAGTATGGCAGTCCGGTCGAAACAATGCTCAGAAGCGATTTCTTGACCTACCTGCCGGACGACATTCTGGTCAAGGTTGACCGTATGAGTATGTATCACTCGCTTGAGGTCCGCTGCCCGTTTTTAGATTATCGCGTCGTGGAACTGGCCCACCAGATGCCCATGAAATTCAAAATAAAGAGGTTTAACTCAAAATATATTCTCCGGCGGCTGGCTGAGAGGGGTTTGCCGCCGGAGACAGGGCGGAGAAGTAAACAGGGGTTTATGGTCCCTCTGGATGTGTGGTTCAGGGGAAAATTAAGGTCTTTCATTCACAGTGTTTTAAACGACACCGGGGCGCCCTGGCAGCAGGCGCAAGCCCTCCAGCTCTTTCAGGAACATCTCGCCGGACGGCGCGATAACGCCCCGAAACTCTGGACCATGGCGGTTTTAGGTTTGTGGCTGAAAAAATAGAGGACGGCGCGTCTTTCAGTCCTGATTCAGCCGGAAGTAAAACAGCAGGCTCTTTTTATTAATTTTTTTAGGTCAACATATTATAAGACTCCCTTAGAACCGGTAATTTTGTTGAAATCGCGGCAGGCGAAAAG
>CAZVRN010000299.1:0-4099 GCA_964629485.1 uncultured Thermodesulfobacteriota bacterium
GCGCGCTGATAAACGCCGCCACCCTCCCAGTTTCCGCCTTGGGCATCCTGATCAGCAACGGCCATTTCGATCTCGGAGGATGGCTGGTTCCGGCGGGAGAGATTTTATACACCCTTGAAGTTGAGGTAAACGTCTACAGCCTCAAGGGCATGGGGCTTATTTTCAACAAAACATACATTGCCCACAAAACAGATACCGCGGTTTCTGACAAAAATCTTTTCAAGGGCTTTTACCGGTCCAAACAAGATGGGCAAAACCTGGGCCGAACCGCTGTACCAGCGCTTAGAGAAAAATTATTTTCTCAAATATGCCGAGATCCTGAGATGGCTTACTTATGGCAATATGTCGACACGGCCTGGCTTGGCCGGGTATTGCGTGAGCCACGCGTAAGCCCTGTCATCAAAACCGAGATGCTCAAGAACTTGCCTTCCAGGCTCCTCCTTCCAACCTTGACCGCAGCGCAGGTAAAGGCCCTGGCCGCCGAGGCCCTTTCTCCTCCAGGCAAAACCAAAATGACTCATGACCTGAAAGAGGAAGCTGCTCGGATCAAACTCCTTGAACGAACCTGTAAGATACTCTTGTCCCTAGCTGGTGAACTCAATCGCAAAAAAATGCAGACGCCCCTGACAGAGGATGAAAAAAACCTGATGAGTCAAACAATGGCCATCCTTGGCCGCCTGGGACAAAACAAGGCCGCCAACCAGTTTTATCGGGCTCGCCTGCGATCTCCTGAGTCGAATTTATTTGAAAAAAAGTGCATCGCCCTCTTGCTCTCACAAGCCCTGGAGGTTTTGGATAATGAAGAATTTATTAACCGGGAGATAAAAGCGCGAGTAAAAGCCCTGAAACAGGGTTCAGCGCAAGAAAAGCAGGAAGCGGCCGCTGTCTTGATTACCCTGGAAGGTCCAGCCGCCGTAAAAAAATGGGCCATTGACCGAACTACACTGCTGAAGGTCCTCTCTTCCGATGACAGGTGGGCCGTTCCTGTAATTTTAAAAGAACTTAAACGGGGGAACTTCAATCCTGAAATTCTCCGGCTGAGCGGTGCGCTGAAATCGCCCCCAGCAATGCGGATTCTGCTGGCCACGCTGAAAAAAACGCTCGGCGCATACAAACTCCCGCCCCCGGAACCTTCACCTGAAAGACCCGTAAAAATCCCTCTTTACCCCACGCCGCAAAAAAAACCGCCTGAAAGAAAGGGGCCGGATCCAGTACTCATTGTACGAGTGCTGGGATGCTACAACCATGAACCTCTGGTCAAGAAAGTATTGCGGGATTATCTAGCTGATATTTTATCTAAAAAAGAGACATTATCAGGCCGGGAGGCGCTTACAGCCGAGGTCATCAAATCGCTTGGCCGGATCGAGGATCAAGATTCCCAAGAGGCGATCTTCGAGATATGGTCACGAAAATGGCCCCGACTATCTGAGGCTCACCTACTCCGGCGCAACGCCCTCAGGGCCATGGCCGACCTGGGTGACAAAAAGCTGTGGAAACGTATTCTGAACACGGTTCAGAAAAAGATATCATATCCCTCAGAAAACCAAGCCGTGCTCCGGGAGGTGGCTGACTTTTTCGGAGAGGTCAGATACGATGAAGCTGTACCTTTTCTCGTCAAACTCATTAACCATCCGGAAACTACGGACCTGATACTCAAAACATGCTTCCAGGCTTTAAGCCGTATTGCCACTCCCAAAGCCGAATCTCAGCTCAAGATTCTCTCTCACGGACCCAACTGGTACCTATCCCAGAAGGCGGTGAGGGCCTTGGAGGGATTAACCCTGGAACGCGCTCTTTGGGAAAATTTGAAAGGAGTAAAATGACCGACACGGGAGAGCTTAAGGTTGTCACTATTGAAGCCCGTGATCTGCCGGACGCCTGGTTTCAGTGTGTTTACTCCATCCTGGACCTGGGTCATGAGTACATCATCGATCGAGGCAGTTACGCCGGTCAGAAACGGCTGGAGTTCGATTATATCACCGTCAGGATAAAGTACCCCGGAACCAGACCCTTGCTGCCGGACATCCCGCCGGCCCTGGGCATCCCCAATCCCGTGGCCGACGGGTACCTGGAGGAATATCTTCCTTACCTGATGACCTCGGTCAAGAATGAGGGAGAGGAATATACTTACGGGGAGTATCTGGAAAGCCAGATCGCAGAAGTCATTCGCATGTACCGGGAGGACGGTTTTGGAACCAACCAAGCTTACATGACCGTGGGCGGGCCGGAGATGATTAAATCAAGCGATCCGCCCTGCCTGCGAGGCGTTGATACCCGTATCCGATACGGCAAGCTTCATTTTATGGTCTATTTTCGTTCATGGGACCTATGGAACGGTTTCCCGGCCAACCTGGGCGGGCTGCAGCTTGTCAAGGAATATATGGCGGCCGAGATTGGAGTCGAGGATGGCGAAATCATCGCTTCATCCAAAGGGCTGCACCTGTATGATTACGTTTGGGAGCTGGCCAAACTCAGGACGATGCGTGATTAAACGTGAACCGGCCGGACTTAAAAGAGATGAACCTCGAAAGCCTGGAGAAGTTTACTACTTCCCTGGGTGAAAAGCCTTTTCGTGCGCGCCAGATCCGGAAATGGCTTTTCAACGCCGGCGTGGCCGATTTTGAGGCCATGACGGACTTATCCAAAAAATTACGTGCCCGAATCAGTCAAGAAGCCCGAATCAGTCGAATAACCTGCCTGAGAGTGGAGGAATCCGGGGATGGGGCCCGTAAATTTCTTTGGCAGTTGGAAGACGGGGCCAAAATCGAGAGTGTTCTCATCCCTGAACGAGATCACATGACCCTCTGCCTCTCGACACAAGTCGGCTGCGCCATGGGCTGCCGTTTTTGCCGGACTGCCACATTGGGGTTGAAGCGCAATCTAACGCAGGCGGAAATACTCAACCAGATTCTTGGCGTTCGGGAAAGCGTATCCGAGAAGGAAAAATTAAAAAATATTGTCTTTATGGGCATGGGTGAACCTTTGGCCAACCTTAAAAATGTGACGCGAGCCATCAGGATTATGAGTGAACCGGGCTTGATGGGTCTTTCTCAAAGGCGGATGAGTCTATCCACCGTAGGCCTTGTCCCCGAACTTGAAAGACTGGCCAGGGAAAGGAAAGTAAGTGTCGGGCTTACGGTCTCCCTAAATGCCGCTGATAACAAGCTCCGTGATTTTCTGATGCCGGTTAATCGGCGTTATCCTCTTGAAAGCCTTCATCGCGCCTTGGCTGCTTTTCCTCTCCCGTCGCGGCGCATGATTACAATCGCCTACGTGTTGCTTGCAGGGGTAAATGATTCGGAGCGGCAGGCCAGGCAACTGACCCGGTTTCTCAGCGGCATTCGCTGCAAGATAAACCTCATTCCTTTTAATTCCTATCCTGAAGCTAAGTTCGAGACACCGGCAGAAGAAAAAATCCTGGCCTTCCGGGAGGTATTGGTCAAAAAGCATTACACGGCCATCATTCGCTGGAGCAAGGGCCGGGAAATCTCTGCCGCCTGCGGGCAACTGGCCGGATCCTGAGACAAAAAAAGAGGCTCCCCAAGGAGCGCTGATTTTGTCGGGATCGTAAAAAGCCAAAATTTTAGCCGCGGGAATATTAACAATATTTCGAGCATTTAAATCGGGCCTGCCCGTGAGTTCAGGCAAAAACCAAGTTCGGCAGAAGCCTTAAAATGCAATTTTTAACGGCCGGGATTAGCATTCATCTTGACAATTCGCCAAATCTCTGGATTAATTAAAAATTTGGATTGAATTTACTAATCGGAGGATCGATAATTGTTGGCTGAAGAAAATGAAACCATGACTCCTGATTTTGAAAAAACCGGGGGGCTGATTCCGGCCATCGCCCAGGACGCTTCAACAGGTGAAATTCTCATGATGGCCTACATGAACAGGGAATCGCTTAAAAAAACTATTGAGACCGGGGAAGTGCATTACTGGAGCAGATCACGGCAGGAATTATGGCACAAGGGCGGGACTTCAGGCCATGTCCAAAGAGTAAAAGAAATCCGACTGGACTGTGATGGAGACACAATATTGGTCAAAATCGAGCAGATCGGCGGCGCTGCATGCCATACAGGCTATCGAAGCTGTTTCC
>CAZVRN010000300.1:0-4061 GCA_964629485.1 uncultured Thermodesulfobacteriota bacterium
ACGAACTCAAGGATCAGATACGCCCCATCAATGCGAAGGTGGCTTATCAGCGTCCATGCTCCAATCGTTTGATCCCGGAGACTCAGCATTGGGTGGATGATATCTTTGAGCGGATTGGCGCTGAGCGGGTGGAGCGTGAGTATGACCGGGAAAACGCTTTGTGTTGCGGCGGCACCATCCAGTCTCAACAGCGCGATGAACTGGGTGATGATGTTCAGAAAAGGAACATTGATGATATGGAAGCCGCGGGGGTCCAGTACTGCGTTTTCAACTGCCCGGCTTGCTTTTTCACTTTGAGTGATCTTGTGGCTGAGCGAGGGATAACCCCGATTTTGATGAGCGATTTATGCCAAATCGCCTTGGGAGAATAGGTGGCTAGGGGGTGATTACATGGAAAAAATTTACAGGGAATTGGAAGAAATAGTCGGAGCCCAGTATGTTTCAAATCATGCGGAAGAGCTGTTCATTTATTCTCGTGATATGGGGACCATGCTGCCTTCGAGGCCTGATTTGGTGGTCATGCCGAATTCCACGGAGGAGGTTCAGAAAACCGTTCAGGTGGCCAACCGTGAGGGGATACCGATTGTGCCCATGGGGGGCGGCCTGGTCTTGTCCGGCCTGACCAGACCTTTAAAAGGAGGCATCGTTTTAGACCTGAAACGCATGAACCGGATTCTGGAGGTAAATGAAATTAGCCGATACGCTGTGGTAGAGGCGGGAACGTCACAGGGCATGTTGCAGGCATACCTTAAAAAGCATCACCCCGGCCTGAAGCACTCCATTCCCGATGCACCGCCTACCGCCACCTTGGGCGGCAATGTGCTTATTCACGGTTCAGGACACCTTTCTCTTACCGCGGGCTTTCATTCAGAGATGTGTAACGGGATGGAAGTGGTTCTGCCCACAGGCGAGATCATACGGATCGGTTCCTGCTCCACCTCTCCTTACTGGTTCTCTCGGGCTCCCCTGCCGGATTTGGCCGGTCTGTTCATGGGATGGGCAGGCACCACTGGTGTGGTGACCAAGCTTGCCGTCAAGTTATACCCAGACCACCCGTTTAACGACGCCAGGATTTTTATCACTGAAGATCCGGCACTGGTCCCCGATGTCATCCATCGTATGTCCGGGGTTCAGGTGGGCGAGGATATGACTGTCGCGGTAAATTATCGGCCTGGCAGATCGCAAGTCTTCCCGCTGACCATCATCAATTACGGGGCCGAAACCAAGGAAGAGCTTACCTGGAAAAGAAATCTCATCCGGGAATCCGTGCGGAAATACATTGATGACAGGACCGGCGGATTCGTCCCTGCGCCGCCTTCCAGAAGACAGGCTATGCTCCAGGCGCCCAACACCACTTTGACGCAATTCGCGGATACCAAGAGGGGTGGTGGGTTTGAATATGTTGGCTCCATTATGCCGATTGAGCTTTTTGCTGAGGCTTACCAAGCCGGTGTCACCATTTCCAACCGTTTCGATATTGTCAATGGCATGGGCGCTCGTGTTATCGGCCTGGGGCACTGCATGATGTTTTTTTACGGTTACCCTTTCAATCGTGCGGATGAATCAGATGTGGAAAGAGCCCGAAACGCCTTGGAAGCCAGCAACGAGGCTGCCTTGAAATTGGGTGGTGTTCCATGGAAAGCTGAGGCCCCGGCTCAAAAACAGATCCTAAAGTATATGGACCCCAATACTTACAGCTTCATGAAACGCATTCGGGCGGCCCTTGATCCGAAAGGCATTATGAACCCGGGAAATTGGGAGATGGATTAATGAAACACGAAGAAATACTGCACCGATGCTTCCGCTGCGGATATTGCAAGCTTCCCAGCGATTACACGGACTTCAATTGTCCTTCCTATTTGCAGTTTCGATTTGAAACTTACTCGCCCGGCGGCCGGATGTGGCTGCTCAGGGCCTGGCTGAACCAGGAAATTGAAACCAGTTCCCGGTTCGAGGAAATTCTTTTTTCGTGTGCAGCCTGCGGGAATTGCGTGGAACATTGCGCTTTTCCTGAATTTAAGGCCGATCTGCTCGATACCTTTATTTCGGGACGCGAGGAATTGGTGAATAAAGGCACTGTTCCGCCTTCGGTCAGGGACTACCTTAAAGCCATGAGCGTGCACGGAAACCCTTACAAGCTTTCCGAAAACCAGCGACTGGATTGGGCTGAAGGCCTGGACCTGGAATCGTATAACGGCCAGGAATATCTGTTTTTTATCGGATGCGCTGGCACTTTTGACGAGCGGGGCCAGAAAATGGCGCGTGCCGTTGCCAGACAGCTCAAAAACCGCGGCGTTTCCTTTGGTATACTGGGTGCTGAAGAGCGCTGTGATGGAAATGAGGTGAGAACGCTGGGGGAAGTAGGGCTTTTTGAAGAACTGGCCAAAAACAATGTCCAGTTATTTCAGGATAAGGGAATCGAGAAGATTATCACCCTTTCCCCCCATGCATACCACGCCATCAAGAACGAGTACCCCAAATTCGGCGGGACCTATCAGGTATATCATTACAGCCACGTTTTGTCTGATCTGATAGAGGGGGAAGAAAATTATAAGAATGAAACACCGCTTAAGGTCACTTTTCACGACCCGTGCTACCTTGGGCGCCATAATTGGGAATACCAGGCTCCCCGGAAAATACTTGAGACACTTCCGGGGGTCGAACTTGAGGAAATGGATAGAGTTAAGGCCGACGCCCTTTGCTGTGGGGGAGGCGGTGGAAATTTTTACACAGATGTGCTGGGTGGCGGCGCGGACAGTTCGGCGCGTGTGAGAGTCCGGGAAGCCGTGCAAACCGGCGCGGAAGTGCTTGCCGTGGCTTGTCCTAAGTGCGCCAAGATGTTTGAAGATGCGATCAAGGCCGAGGACCTGGAGGAAGATTTCAGGGTCATGGACTTGGCCGAGATTATTGAAACTCGTTTTGAGTGATTGAAGACTTTTCGCCACTCAGGACATCTTAGCGGGACTGTGAGTTCCTCGAATTTTTGCTCGACCCCTTTAATCTGCCGGCGAATAATATTCCCTGGGAGGGTCAAAAATTGAGTCTGATAATGAGTTCGGCTCAAGGATGAAGTCCTTAAGAGGTTTCGTTATAGGTAAAGATACTAAAACCCAGTGCGTGAGCAGGAGGTCAGGAAATGGGCAAGTACGTTATCCAGACCCATCCCGAAAGGTGTACAGGCTGTCTGAGGTGTGAGCTGGCCTGCTCTGATTTGTACCACAGGATCTTCAATCCTTCTCTAGCCAGAATTCAGGTGGATGTTTCGGGTTTGGATTGTTCGATTCGTTTTACTGAAGAATGCAATAACTGCGGGATATGTGTGGATCATTGCTTTTATGACGCCTTGTTGAAAACAAGAGAGGTGATAGTCCAATGACCAAGGGCGGTTTTGCCGGGAAGATTCTAAGTGTTGATTTAACCAGCGGCCAGATAAAGCGGGAGTCTTTGGATTTCACGCTTTGTCAGAAATTTATCGGTGGCCTGGGTTTGACCGTGAAACTCGCCTACGATCACATCAAGCCCGGAACTGATGCTTTATCGCCTGAAAACCCGATAGTTCTGGGGGCCGGGCCTTTCGTGGGCACGAATCTTCCGGCCGTCTCAAGGGTTTATACCGTGACCAAACTCCCGGTCAGTGGTGCTATCGGCTGGTGCGGCGGGGGTGGCGTAAATTTCGGCTGCATGCTGAAAAACGCGGGATTCGATCATATCATTATCAAGGGGCAGGCCAGAGAGCCGGTCTTTTTACAGATTCTAGATGATGATGTCCAGATCCTTAGTGCTCGTTCCCTGTGGGGAAAGGGTGTGAAAGAGACCTGCGAAACGCTTTGGCGCGATTTTGGGAAACCTGCAGGTGTGCTGGCCATTGGTCAGGCAGGCGAAAACAAGGCCGTATTTTCCATGGCCTTTATTGACCGTCTTTCCACATTGGGCCGCGGCGGATTCGGTGCCGTTATGGGTTCGAAGAACCTCAAGGCCATTGTCGTCAGGGGCAGCCAGGGCATTAAGGTTGCGGACCGCAAAAAGTACAAGGTTTTAAGTGAAGATTTTTTCAAAACTAT
>CAZVRN010000301.1:0-4021 GCA_964629485.1 uncultured Thermodesulfobacteriota bacterium
CCAGGGCCGAAAACCGGCCGACATAGCTTCTGCCATCTGTCGGGCCGTGGCCAACCGTACTTCCGGTCTGGTAACGCGCGTCGGGGCTGCCGAGGCCTTAGTCATGACCGGCGGTGTAGCCAAGAATCGGGCCGTGGTGAAGATGTTGTCCGAAAAACTCGGTTATCCCATAAAGGTGCCTGATGAACCTCAGATTATCGGGGCTCTGGGCGCCGCACTCTTTGCTCGTGAAAAAGGAACTGGGTTATGATGACAGGTGACTGTGTCATATTTTCTGGAAGCGGAAGCAAGCGGCTTACCGACAAAATTTGCCGATATCTGGGGCTTAGGCCGGGTAAAAGTGAAGTCATTCACTTCTCCGAGGGTAATACCTTTGTCCGCGTTTTGGAAAACGTGCGCGGACACCAGGTTTATCTCGTTCAATCCACCGTCTTCCCGGTCAACGATAATTTCATGGAGCTTCTGTTCTGGATAGACGCCTTGAAAAGGGCCAGCGCGGAATCGGTAACAGCCATCATCCCTTATTTCAGTTACGGAAAAGGTGATAAGAAAGATGAACCCCGGGTATCCATCCGGGCCAGAGTCTGCGCGGACGCCATAGAGGCCGCCGGCGCTGACCGGGTCGTGACCATGGACCTCCACGCCCCGCAGATCCAGGGTTTTTTTCGCATTCCCGTGGATAATCTATATGCCCTGCCGGCTTTGTGTGACCGGATACGGAAGGAAACGCTTAATGACTGTGTTGTTGTTTCGCCGGACGCCGGTTTTATCAAACAGGCCAGAAAGTACGCTAAATATCTGGGGACATCTGTTGCCATTGCCGATAAACAGCGGTCGGCCCATGATGAGAAGGCCGAAGTTCTGGAAATAATCGGCGAGGTGAAAGGCAAGATCGCCATCGTGGTTGATGATTTTACCATTTCAGGCCGAACCCTTGTGGATGTTTCGGTCAAACTTATGGAACGGGGGGCCAGGCAGGTATACGCCATGGTTGCCCATGGGGTTTTGACCGAAGGTTCCATCGAAAGACTGGATGCAAGTCCCATTAAGAAACTTTTTATTACCGATACCGTGGAGAACCATCCGGTCAAGTTTTCTGATATAATTGAAGTCGTGTCTGTGGCCCATATTTTCGGGGAGGCCATCAAGAGGATTTACAACCGGGAGAGCATCAGCGAGATGTTCCCTTGATAGACTGCCATTACCTTTGACCGGTTTATGCTGTTCGGTCAGCGGGCCGGTTGCAGGGTCCTGGTTTTGCCCGGAGAGAGAGATTTCTTAAGGACAAAGTTCTTAAAAAGTCTCGGAGAGTTGATTGCGGTCAGCGGTTTTATATAGTATTCTTTAAAGAATTGAACATTAATCCCATGGGTGGAAAGGCACAGGCTGAATGGTTTCCATTATCTGGATAAAACCCTGGCCGAGACGTAAAATGGACCTTATTACCGCGGGCGGATCGAGATATTATTTATGAGTCAAAAACAGATCGATACTATCCTTATTATTTACAGTTTTATACTTAATGACGCCACTTTGAATGAGCGCCATATGAAGGCTATTCAGGAAGCCGCGCCGGGCGCAAAAATCGTAATAAGCCGAAACAAAGAGGACTGGGAACGAATGGCAGCGGAAATCGCCCCCAAAGTGGAGGTGGTTTTGGGTCTGCGCCCGGCTGTTTGGTTCAATGATATGCCTAATTTACGTTGGGCCCAGCAGACCGGGGCCGGAGCGAACTGGCTGCTTGAGACACCCGAAGTGGTCCAAAGCGACATGATTTTGACCAATGCTTCCGGAGTGCATGCCATACCCATTGCCGAGCATATCCTGGCCCTGATGTTTACGCTTTCCCGGGGGATCCACCAGAGTGTTCGCTGGCAGACCAAGCACAAGTGGGATCGCCGTCGTCGTATCGTCGAGCTGGAAGGCTCAACCATGGGCCTGATCGGAGTGGGGAAGATCGGGGAGAAGACTGCTGAAAAAGCAAAAGGGTTGAATATGAAGGTTCTGGGACTGCGGCGCAGGCCTGAACGGGTATCGCCATATGTTGACCGCATGTATGGCCCTGAAGGGCTTGCGGACCTGCTTGAAGCGTCTGACTGGGTTGTTATTACCGCCGCCTTGACTTCCGAGACCATGGGCATGATTGGGCAAAAGGAATTGAAAACCATGAAGGAGTCGGCCCACATTATCAATATCGCCCGCGGCCCCATCATTCAAGAAAAGGCCCTGATCAAGGCGCTTCGGGAAGACTGGATCGCCGGGGCGGGACTGGACGTCTTTGAACAGGAACCGCTCCCTGCAGACTCGCCTTTATGGGACATGGAAAACGTGGTTATCACTTCTCATTATGCAGGCGCGACTCCCTTTTATATGGATCGATTGATTGAAATATTTACGGAAAATTTAAGGCGCTACCAGGCCGGAGAACCCATGATTAACGTGGTTGACAAAAACCTTGGCTATTAAACTTTTCTTCGCGGCTTGTTTTTTTTAAAGTAAATCTCGAACTCTTTGATAGTGACAGGAGAACATTGATGTCTGATAATCATGTTGTTCAAGTCCTTTATTTTAAAAAACCCGGGCCGGACAATACCGAAGCCCTGCTGGAGCACGCCGGCAAACGGGCCAGGGAACTGGGTATAAAGAAGGTTCTGATTGCATCGAACACCGGCCGGACAACAGAAATCGCCTTGAAGTATTTTGACCCCCAGGAATTTAGCGTTATCAATGTTACCCATGTCACCGGCTTTGCAGAGCCTGATTACCAGGAGATGGATGAAAAGGTGCGTGCCAATTTGAAGAAACTGGGTGTCATGGTCCTTACGGCTGCCCATGCCTTCGGCGGCGTGGGTCGTGGTATAAGAAATAAATTGGGAACCTTTCAGGTAGACGAGATCATGGCTTATACCCTGAGGATGCTGGGGCAGGGAGTGAAGGTCGGTGTGGAGATTTCATATATGGCTGCTGATCGCGGCTTTGTCCGGACCGATGAAGACGTGCTGACCATTGCCGGTACAGGGAAGGGCTGTGATACGGCCATGGTTGTAAAGCCCGCTAACTCACACCGGTCCCTGGAGCTTAAAATAAGAGAAATTATCGCCAAGCCCTGGAATCCCTGAAATGGAATCCCTGAAATGCTTCGGGTGAGGAAACTATGAAACGATATGGCGCTTTGATTTTGCTGCCATTAATCCTCTTGGGGATTTGTTCCTGCGCTACGACCGGTGGTCGCTACCTTCTACTGGTCCAAACGATGCAAAATGCCGCCTGGCAGCTCCAAAATTATTGCGCGGTGAATAAAATTGAGTCACACAGAGCTGATGAAGCCTCTGCGCTTATATCGGCTGGCAGGGAAAAACTCAAGGCCGGCAATGAAGAAGCCGCTTATGCTGATTTTGACCTGGCGGTTCTCATGTACCGTTTAGCTGTTGCCGAGCATGAATTTGTCCTGAGCCGGAAACGTCTGAAAATAGCTGAGAGTGATTTGACCAAGGCCAGGGCGGAACTGGATGTTTACCGGAAGGAATTGGAAAAATTGAAACTGCCCATGATCGAGTCTAACCTGTAACTCCTGTTTCTCCAGGGATGTAAAGATGATGAAACGGTTTCTTTTTGTTTTAGCGCTTCTAATTTTCCTGTCCACAGCTTTGGCCGTCCGGGCCGCTCAAGCCGGCGGGAATACTCAGTTAGAGGCTTACTTGGCCGTGCTGGATGGTTATAGGACCGAGATTGAAAAGGCCGCTAAAACCTTGCCGCGCATCGACTCGAAATCCGCTGACCTTGTTTCCCAGGCTCTTGCCAGAATCGAAGCTACCCGGACGTACCTGATGAAAAATCCCAAGAGCAAGGATTCACAAACCATGCTGGCCGCATGTAAATTGCTTACTGAGATGTCAATCATACAAATAAAAACAGTGATCAATGAAACCAAGATTCTTGAACTGCAAAAACAAAAAGAATCCGTGCAGGAAGAGATGAAAAGCACGCTCGAAAAAATAAAAAAAAAACAAGAAAAAATAAG
>CAZVRN010000302.1:0-4014 GCA_964629485.1 uncultured Thermodesulfobacteriota bacterium
GGCTTCACCGGCCCCGGCGGTTAAATCGTGTTTAAAATACCGCCGCCCTTCCGGATCGGCCACCAGGCCGGTCAAGTGAATTCGGCCGCCTTCATCAAGTCGGCCAAGAGCGGCGATCGGAACCTGGCACCCGCCCTGAAGCCTTTTGAGAAAAGCTCGCTCCGCCGTTACACAAACATCCGTGGGCTCATGATTCAAAAAGGCGATACTTTGCCTCAGCGCCTCGTCTTCAGCCCGCACCTCCAGGCCGAGCGCCCCCTGTCCGATGGCGGGCAGTATTACTTCGGGCTCAAGAAATTGCGTGACCTTGTGCCTCATTTTCAGGCGTATCAGCCCGGCGGCCGCCAGAAGAATGGCGTCCAGGTTTTCCGATTCGAGTTTCTGAAGCCTGGTATCCACATTGCCCCTTAAGGGGATAATGTTCAGGTCCGGCCTCAGGTGAAGCAATTGAGCCTGGCGTCTCAAACTTGATGTACCCACCCGGGCGCCGTGAGGCAATTCATCGAGAGCGGCATATTTACCGGCAATCAAAACATCACGAAAATCCTCCCGCTCAGCCACGGCCGCCATGATCAAACCGTCAGGCAGTTCATGAGGCACATCCTTCATGCTGTGCACCGCCAGGTCTGCCCGGCCGTCCATAAGGGCCTCCTCGATCTCCTTGACAAACAGGCCCTTGCCTCCAACTTTGGCCAAGACAACATCCAGGATCCGGTCCCCCTTGGTGGTGATAACCTCCAAGTCAACCCTCAGCCCCGGATACCGCTTTTCAAGCCTGTTTTTAACCCACTCGGCCTGAACCAGGGCCAAGGCACTCCCCCTGGTGGCGATCTTGATATTTCTCAGATTTTCTTCTTCCACGTGCGCCTTTTAAGAATAAAAAGCGGACCCTGCGAAAAAAGAGCCCGCTCCGTGTATGATCCATCCGCCTTGAAAAAACACCGCCTCTCGGGCAACCCCTAATTGCAGCTGCTGCAATTAGTACTTGAACAGCCCGAACACGCTGAACCAAGAGAACTGCTGAAGCCCTCGCTGCTTTTATGGCTGAAACCGGACATCAGCTTTTTGACGTTTTTGCTGCTGCACTTGGGGCAAGCAATTTCTTCTGACGCGGAAAAGACAATTGTTTCAAAATCCTCATTGCACTTACGGCAATGGTACTCATAAATAGGCATATACCTCACCTTCTTTCCTGACAAACTTTCAGGTCCGGCTGACTGTTATTTTATTCCCTGACGGAACATTTTTAAAGCTCTCGGGCCTACCCCGGACCCGGCCAACGATATTGACCGCCGAAGCGGGCCTGATCTCCCCCGGGCCGCTGACAGGAGTCGGACCGAAAAAAATGCAAAGCGCCTTTCCAGTGGGCCAGTAACCCAGGTCCCCCGCTTCAACCACTTCCCTGGCTGTCTCATCCAGTTCCTCGGTTACCGGAATCTCGAAATAGATTTCATCCCCCCATGTCCTGGCTGCGGCCTCGATAGGAAGCGCTTGGTAAATGGCTCGGGCCGTGGCTGTTTCAAAAAGTTCGGCCTCAACTTTCAGGTGGGCGGTTTCGATGACTATGTCCATGAAATTACCCCGTTTTTTCATCAAGCCGTTCGATCAGGGCGGCCGCAAGCAACGGAAACATCAGCTCATGATGCCCGATCAGGTTAAAGCCCCGGCCCCCTTGGGCGGTCGGCCGTTCGACCACGTTCACCCGGGGCCGGTAGTGCCTGATAAAATCCATGTTCACGGTGGTCAGACCTTTCAAATCATGTCCCAGGTTTCTGGCGAGACTCACCGCTTTAAGAAAAACCTCCGGCAGTATCACCGCCGATCCGAGGTTGATAAAAACCCCGTCCTCGAGCGTGGCCACAGCCTCGCAGAATAACCGAAAATCAGCCAGGCTGGCCTGCCCCAGGCTGGCGCCGTCCGCCTGGGGGTGTATGTGCACAATATCCGTTCCGAGGGCCACATGCACGGTTACGGGCATGTTCAGCCTGGCCGCGGCGGCGAATACGCTTTTATTCGCGTACGGGTAATGACCTGCTTCCAGTTTGAGCCCCAGGGCCATACCCAGGCCTGAATCATTTTGAACAGCCTCAAGCGCGGCCGCGTTAATCAGCTCAGCCGTCTCCCGCGCCATTCCAAAAGTTCCTTTATTTATTGAAGCGGCCACATCTTCTGACGTCGCTCCGGCCAAGGCCACCTCGGTATCATGTACCATGACCGACCCATTGACCGCCAGCAGGGAGATGACACCTCTTTCTATCAGGTCAATGATAATCGGCGCAAGTCCTACTTTTATGGGATGGCCTCCCATGGCCAGGATGACCGTTCGTTTTTCCTTTACGGCTCTGGCCAGCTTATCCGCGACCTGATTGAAATCATGAGCCGCCAGAATCCGGGGCAATCCCTTGAAAAAATCTTTCAGGCTCCCCCCGTAACGCCAGGGTCTCCCAAAATCATTCACCGAAACCTTGCTCGGCCTATCTTTCAGAGAATAGGTCTTTATATTCTTAAGTTCAAGCGGAGGGAACTTCTTCACCCGCTCCCCCCTTCCTTACTCGGTTTCTCGAAAAGGATGTAGTCCACCAGTTCGCAAATGATATGTCCCCAGGTTATATGCAGTTCCTGAATTCGTGGAGTGGCCGTAGAATCAGCCTCTAAAAACACATCGGCCAAAACCTCGGCCTCCCTGGCACCGGCGCCGGTCATGGCAATGGTCTTGATCTGCCTGCCCCGGGCGGCGCTGAGGGCCTTCAATACATTCGGGGACCGTCCGCTGGTCGAGATTCCCCAGGCGATATCACCCGGCTGGCCGATGGCCTTGATCTGTTTTGAAAAAACATCATCGAAACCATAGTCGTTGCTGATACTCGTCAAAATAGATGTGTTCGTGGTCAGGGCCACAGCGGGCAGGGGCGGACGTTCAATAAGGAAACGGTTGACGAACTCGGCGGCGATATGCTGTGCGTCCGCGGCGGAACCTCCGTTGCCGAATATCATCAACTTGCAGCCGGAGGTAAAAGCCTGGGAGATCATATCCGCGGCCTCGACGACAGCGTCAGCCTTTTTCTGCGCTTGTTTTTTAAGTTCTATACTTTCAGCCAGAATTTTTAAAACACGATCTCTCAAGATGATTCCTTTTCCCCGGGGAACGAGTTAAGCCGGGCGAAACAGATTAAGGTGCAAATACATTCGGGAAAATCAGGCCGCTTTCGGCTTGAACCTCATGCCGCTGATGAGAGATTTTAATAATATTGAAGCCCTGTTGTCAACTTATTCATTGACCCTGTTAGCAACAAATAAATTGTCCGGTTTTTGTAGAAATAATTTGTCCGCTTATCCCGTTTGTCCTGGAAATCGTTGCCGGAGCGTAGCGAAGGCGAGGATTTCCAGAACAAGGCCGAGCAGCAGACCCTAGGCTGCGGCCTGTTTTCTTCTTGTCAATTAAGTTCCCCTGAGCATCATGTACTGCCAGTTTCCGGGGACCATGAAAGATGGCCAGCCGACCATCAGGGTAACGGTGAACCCGTACCTTCACCCTGACGTAATGGCAACGGTATTTGTCCGGCGGAATCTGCCGGCTGAGACCTTCAAAACTCACGCAATTGTCATTGCTTACCGCGAATTCTTCATTACAGGCCGGCAGGTATATTTCGGCTACGTACCTGTCGGCCTCTTCCATGTCACTGATCCCGGCAAGGGCCGGCTCTTTCGGCAGCCGCTCCTGGTGGGTACGAAAGGCCCGTTCACAAACACCCGGCAGATAAGCCGCCTCATCCTGAGTCAATCTCTGCTCTTGCCAACCATAGTATGCCTCTTCAAATCTCATCATCCGGATCTCTTGTAACACCTCCGCTCGTTTCATGGTCTTCACCTCCCAGGATTCCATTTCAACCGGACAGTTTATGTGCTACTGACACTTCTTTAGTCTGAGCTGTCAATGACAAATTACCCTGTCAATGACAAATTACCCTTGACATTCGTGAAATCGGGTGTATCATATTAATAATTCATAAAGCT
>CAZVRN010000303.1:0-3985 GCA_964629485.1 uncultured Thermodesulfobacteriota bacterium
CCTGAAAGTAATTGACCGGCCGGTCTGGCAGTCCATTGTTCTGCTCGGAGCGGCCCTGGCCGTCACCTGGCTCGAACCGGGAGCCAAAACCCTTTTTATCTCCCTGGGCCTCCTCAAGACCATAGCCGTCCTGGTCTGGGCGATCGCCTTTTACCGTCTTGCAGAATTTATCTTTGAGCTGATCTCTCGATGGCTTACCCAGACCGAAGGCATAGAGACGGGTTTTATCCCGCTTCTGGCCAACGTGACCAGGGTCTTGATCATTACCGGCGCGGTCTTGATTTTTCTGTCCGTCTGGAGGATCAATATCACGCCCATGCTCGCCTCGGCCGGCCTGGCCGGTCTGGCCGTGGCCCTGGCCGCCAGGGACACGCTGGCTAATTTTTTCGGCGGAATCAGCGTCTTCATGGACCGCCCTTATAAGATCGGCGACTACATCATTTTCGAATCGGGCGAGCGGGGCGAAGTGGTTGATATCGGCATCCGCAGCACCCGCATCAAAACCAGGGACGATATTCAGATAGTCATCCCCAACTCGACCATCGCCGGTTCCAAAATAATTAACGAGAGCGCGCCGGAACCCAGGTTTCGCGTGCGGATCAAGGTCGGCGTGGCCTATGGCAGCAGCCTGGACCAGGTCGAAAAAATCCTGCTGGATATCGCCGCGGCCAACGAGCTGGTTTCAAAGGAACCAGCCCCCAGGGTTCGTTTCCGGGCCTTTGGGGATTCTTCCCTTGACTTTGAACTGCTCTGCTGGATAAACGATCCCCGGGATCGCGGGCTGGCCGTTCACCAGCTCAACAGCGCCGTTTATAATGCCTTTGCCCGGCACGGGGTCACCATCCCTTTTCCGCAGCGGGATTTACATATCAAGGACGAACCAGCGAAGCCGGGTTGAGCTGCTTTTGCCGTGGCCATGATGTATTGACACCGGCAGGGAACTCCCCTATCATAGGCCGGGTTAGTCTAAAACTCGATGACGGTTTATTTTGCCCGGACCGTGAATCAGCCGCGGCCGGGGGGGATGTAGTTTAAAGCTTTTTTTAAGATGGACAGAGGCGGCATGAGTTTTTAATTCTGACTTGGTGAGGCAAGCATGCTTGAGGTTAAAGGAGTCTCAAAGAGTTTCGGCGGGCTTCAGGCTGTTTTCGAATGCAGCCTGGAGGTTTCCCGGGGATCCATAACCGGTCTTATCGGGCCGAACGGCGCAGGCAAAACCACCCTTTTTAACCTCATAACCGGCTTTTACAAACCGGACAGGGGCGAGATTCGTTTTATGAATGCGCGCATTGACAGACTGCCTCCCTACAAGGTCTTTCATAAAAAACTTTACCGCACCTTCCAGATTCCCCGGGAATTCACCCATATGACCGTCCTGGAGAACCTCATGCTCATGCCAGAATGGCAGTTCGGGGAAAAGCTCTGGAACATATGGTTCAGGCCAAAGTCGGTCAAAAAACAGGAGCTGGCTATCAGGGACAAGGCCCTGGAAGTCTTGCAGTTTTTGGATTTGATTCATTTGAAAGACGAGTACGCGGGCTTGCTTTCCGGGGGGCAAAAAAAGCTGCTTGAACTGGCCCGCAGCCTCATGGCGGAGCCGCAGCTTATTCTTCTGGATGAGCCGAGCGCCGGGGTAAACCCGGTCCTTACCGAAAAACTCGCCGGGAAAATAAGAAGCCTCTGCGAGGATAAAGGCATCACCTTCTTCCTGATCGAGCACGACATGAACCTGGTTATGAACCTTTGCAATCCTGTAATCGTCATGAACGAAGGCTCCAAGTTAACCGAAGGTACGCCGGAAGAGGTCAGAAAAGATCCACGTGTGCTGGAGGCGTACCTGGGCGGGCAATACCGATGAAGCACCTGGAGATTGTTGGGCTGACAGCGGGCTACACCGAGGTGCCCATACTGAAGCAGGTGAACCTTACCGTAAAGCCCGGTGAAATCGTGGCCATTCTCGGGCCTAACGGAGCCGGAAAGTCCACCCTCATAAAAACGGTCTTCGGCCTTCTCACCCCCAGTCAGGGCCGGATATCCTTCAAGGGCGAAGACATTACCGGCTTGAGACCGGAAAAAATTGTCCGTAAAGGCATCAGTTATGTCCCCCAGGTGGATAATGTCTTTCCCAGTATGTCCATCCAGGAAAATCTGGAGATGGGGGCCTTTATCAGAACAGACGATTACCGGCACAAAATCGAAGAAATCTATGAGCTTTTTCCGGTTCTCGGTGAGCGGAGAAAACATAAAGTCGGCCAGCTTTCCGGCGGACAGCGCCAGATGGTGGCCATGGGACGGGCCCTGATGCTCGACCCGGAAATTCTTATGCTCGATGAGCCTTCGGCCGGCCTGGCCCCTTTGCTGGTTGCCAGTATTTTCGAGAAGATCAGGGACATCAACGCCAAGGGAATCAGTATCGTCATTGTGGAGCAGAACGCCAGGGAAGCCCTCAAAATGGCCCATTACGGGTATATTCTCGCCATGGGCAAAAACATGCTGGATGACAAGGGCCAGACCCTTCTCGAAAGCGAAGAGGTCGGACGCCTTTATCTGGGTGGGTAAAAATGGCTGAATTAATTATTTACGGTCTCGTGCTCGGCAGCATCATCGCCCTGGGGGCCATCGGTCTGACGCTTGTCTTCGGGATTTTAGGATTTGCCAATTTCGCCCACGGGGACCTGATGACCCTGGGGGCCTACGTGGCCCTTTTTCTAGTGGCCGGCCCGCTGGCCTGGGTGGGAATCCCGGACACCACCTTCGGCCCGCTTTCATTCGGCTGGCGAATGGCTCTGGCTTTTCCCCTGGCCATGCTGGCTACCTGCGCTTTCAGCATTCTCCTGGACCGGCTCTTGTTTCGTAAACTCCGGCAAAAAGGCAGCGGCCCCGTGATGCTGGCCATGTCGGCCCTGGGCGCCTCTTTCATCGTCCGCATGACCGTGCTCATGCTCTGGGGCGCTGATTATAAATTTTACCGGCCCGGCGTCATGCGTCCCGCCCTGATGTTGCCTTGGGGAATCAAGATAAGGCCGGATCAAATTCTGATTCTGCTCATGGCTTTTTTACTGGTCATCATCCTCCATTTTTTTCTGACAAGAACCAAGATGGGCAAGGCCATGCGGGCCACGGCAGACAACCCGGCCCTGGCGCGTCTCTCGGGTATAGACATTGAAAGGGTCGTGCTTTGGACCTGGGGCATCGGCGGTTCCCTGGCCGCGGCCGGCGGTATCCTCTACGGCATAGACGTTCAGCTCCATCCCGGAATGGGCTGGAACTTCGTGCTGCCTCTTTTCGCGGCCACGATTCTGGGAACCATTGGAAACTTTTACGGCGCCCTGCTTGGAGGGCTCATTCTCGGAGTGGCCCAGCAGGTGTCCACCGCCTATCTTCTTCCGACCTATAAGCCCGCCGTGGCCTTTGTTATCATGATTATCATATTGCTCGTTCTTCCCCGGGGACTGTTTGGAGAGAAGGAGAGATAATGGAAATCGGAGGCCTTTTCGCTTACTTTGTTTCTTTTGCCATTATGGCCGGAATCTACGCCGTCTTTTGCCTCGGCCTGAACATCCAGTGGGGCTATACCGGCCTGTTCAACATCGGTATTGCCGGTTTTTTCTGCCTGGGTGCCTATACTTCCGCCATGGTTACCTTTCCCAAACCGACCGGCATGTACGCCGAGTACGTCAAGGTGCTTTTTGCTTTTGATCTGCCTTTTCTGGTCGGGCTTTGCGGGGCGGCCCTTATTTGCGGCCTGGTTGCGTACCTGATCGGCAAGCTGACGCTTAAGCTCAGGGAAGATTATCTGGCTATCGCCACTATCGGTATTGCTGAAACCGTTCGCCTGGTCTTCAATAATGAACACTGGCTGGCCAACGGGCCGCGCGGCCTGACCGGGCTGCCTCAGCCGCTCCAGGGCCTGGTCGCACCGCAGAATTATAATTACTTGTATCTGGTCATTGTCCTGGTCGCTGTAATCCTGATTTACCTGGCT
>CAZVRN010000304.1:0-3965 GCA_964629485.1 uncultured Thermodesulfobacteriota bacterium
GAGGCGGGCAAACAAATCCTTAAAGCGCGCCATATCTCGTTTAAACATCTCATTATAGGCCAGGAGATGGTGAGTCAGCAATATGGGCTGAGCGCGCTGGAGATGGGTGTAACCGGGCATGATAAGATTCTGGTTTGTTTGCCCTTGCCGCACCAGGGCCGTCCGTAAATCCTTAATCCCCTGGTTGATGCGCATCAGCTTGTCCTTGAGATAAAGACGGGTGTCCAGTGCAACTTGATCGTTGCGGCTGCGGGCAGTATGCAGCTTTTCTCCAACCGGGCCGATTTTTTTTACCAGAGCCCGCTCGATGTTCATATGCACATCTTCAAGCTTGGGGTTCCAGTCAAACTGACCGGCGTCGATTTCGGACTTTATTTCCTCAAGTCCTTGAACAATAAGCTCTGCCTCCGTTGAAGTCAGAAGGCCGGTCTTTCCCAGCATCCTGGCATGAGCTTTGCTGCCGGCAATATCATAGGGGTACAGCCGGTAATCAAAGTGGACCGAGGCGGAAAACGATTCTAAAAGATCATCGGTTTCCCGGGTGAATCGCCCGCTCCACGGCTTAGTCTCAGAGTTCCCCTTTTCATTCATGTTAATCTCTAAGAAGGCGGTTGATTTTAAGTCGCAAACCGTTTAAGCGTATGAAGCCTTCTGCGTCCTTTTGATCATATACCATATCTTCTTCAAAAGTGGCAAAGCCAGTGTGATAAAGAGAACGTTCGGAACGGCGGCCAGTGACGATGCAGTTGCCTTTGTATAGTTTGACTTTTACGGTCCCGGTTACTTCTTCCTGGGTCGCGTCGATAAATTTCTGGAGTGCGCGCATTTCCGGCGAAAACCAGAAGCCGTTATAGACAAGTTCGGCGTATTTTGGGATGAGTTGATCCTTCATATGCATGACCTCGCGGTCAAGTGTGATGGATTCCAGGGCGCGGTGGGCCGCATGAAGGATAGTTCCGCCCGGTGTTTCATATACTCCGCGTGATTTCATGCCCACAAAACGGTTTTCCACCATGTCAATCCGGCCAATGCCGTTTTGTCCGCCCAAATCGTTAAGTCTGCTCAACAGGCTGGCCGGGGTGAGTTTTTCTCCATTTACCGCGTAAGGCACACCGGCCTCAAAATCTATTTCCACGTAGGTCGCTTCATCCGGTGCATTTTCCGGTGAAACGGACATCACGAACATGGATTCATCCGGCTCGACCCAGGGATCCTCCAGGACCCCGCCCTCGAAGCTGATATGCAACAAATTACGATCGCTGCTGTAAGGCTTTTCCTCGGTGACCGGGACTGGAATTTCATATTTACGGGCGAAGTTGATCAGGTCGGACCGGGATTTGAATTCCCATTCGCGCCAGGGTGCGACGATGATCAGGGAGGGATTCAGGGCCATATAGGTCAGTTCAAAGCGTATCTGGTCGTTGCCTTTGCCGGTAGCACCATGAGCCACACCGTCGGCATTTTCCTTCCGGGCTATTTCCACCTGGCGTTTAGCGATCAGTGGCCGGGCTAGTGAAGTGCCCAGGAGGTATGTGCCTTCATAAACCGCATTGGCTTTAAGGGCAGGAAAGACATAATCCCTCACAAATTCTTCGCGGAGGTCATCTATATAAACCGCGCTTGCGCCGGTGGCCTTGGCTTTTACTTCAAGGCCGTTCAGTTCCTGTTCTCCCTGGCCCAAGTTCGCGGCAAAGGCTACTACTTCCGCCCCATAATGCTCACACAGCCATTTTAAAATAACCGAGGTATCCAGGCCTCCTGAATAGGCCAAAACTATTTTATTTGCTTTTTTCAATTTTTCCCTCCGAATACCTTATTCAGACTGGCCCAGTATTAAAAATTTAAGCAGAGCTTTCTGGGCATGCAATTTATTTTCCGCCTGCTCAAAGACTACGGATTGCGGTCCTTCTAAGACTTCATCAGTAATCTCTTCACCTAAGTGAGCCGGGAGACAGTGCATTACAATGGCTCCGGGTGCGGCCCGTGCAAGCAGCTCGGCGTTCACTTGGTAATCCTGGAAGATTTCGGCCCGTATTTCAGCCTCGGCTTCCTGGCCCATGCTGGCCCAAACATCAGTGTTAATGACTTCCGCACCATTGACTGCTTCTTCCGGGCTGCGGGTCAACGCGATGGGTTTTTCCGCCCTGATCCTGGCGGGTTCTAATATCTCAGTCCGCGGCTCATAGCCTTCAGGCACGGCCAGGGCTAGTTCAAATCCCATGAGGGCAGCGGCGTTAATCCAGGAGTGAGCCATGTTGTTGCCATCTCCGATCCAGGCCATTTTCAGATCGCTGATTCTTTCCTTTTTTTCCCAAACGGTAAACATGTCAGACAGTACCTGGCAGGGATGGTACATGTCGGTAAGCGCATTGATTATTGGAATAGAAGCGTATTGCGCCATTTCTTCCAGCTCAGCTTGATCAAATGTTCGAATAACCAGTGCGTCGACATAAGAGGAGAGAACACGCGCCGAGTGTGAAATAGGCTCGTTTCGTGAGAATTGTGTTTCAGAGCGGTGTAAAAAAACGACTGACCCTCCGAGTTCATAGATCCCGGCTTCAAAAGAAACCCTGGTTCGCGTTGAGGGTTTGTCAAAGAGCATACCTACCGTGCGGCGGGAGAGGGGCGTTTCAGCTCTTTCACTGTTTCTTTCTGCTTTCAGTTTTGCGGTTTCGTCGAAAATCGACAAAACTTCCGACCGGTTTAAATCATTAATTGTAAGGAAATCTCTTTTCATAACTACCCCTTGTTCCGGGCGGCAACATCCGCCAGCGTTTCTTCCAAAACCGGAATAAATAAATCCACCTCTGCTTCAGTAATGATCAAAGGCGGAAGGAAGCGAAGAACTGTTTCCTGAAGGCAGTTGATTAAAAAGCCTCTTTTTATTAATTCGGCTACAACATCACTTCCCGGGAAAGAAAGCTGAAGCCCCAATATAAGACCCTGACCTCTGACCTCCCTGACGTAATCATATTTATCGACTAGGCCAGATAAACATGATTTGAAATAAGCACCCACACGCTTTACCTGGTCCAGGAAGCCGGGTGCCAGGATTGTTTCCATGACACCCAGCGCGGCAGCGGTAACGAGAGGGGTGCCTCCGAAAGTAGAAGCGTGTGTACCCGGTTCGAAAGCCTGAGCCACCTCTTCGCGAGCCAGAGTGGCGCCGATGGGTATCCCGTTGGCCAGCGCCTTGGCCAGGGTCATGATATCCGGGTCCACCCCGTAACGCTGGTGAGCGAACAGGGCGCCGGTTCTGCCCATTCCGACCTGCACTTCATCAAAGATGACCAGGATATCGCGGGTGCGGCATAATTCAACCAGGCCGGCCAAATAATCAGCCTCGGCTTCATTAACTCCACCTTCACCCTGGATCGGCTCGATGAGGACCGCGCAAGTCTCTTCGCTCAGGGCTTTCTCAAGAGCGGGCAGATCATTAAAGGGCACATAAGAAAAACCTTCAAACAGCGGTTTGAAACCGTGGTGTTTATCAGTTTGGGCCGTGGCCGTCAGGGTCAGCATGGTCCTCCCGTGAAAGGAGTTCCCCATGGTTATAATATGATATCGGCCCGAACCGTATTTATCAAAGGAGTACTTTCGGGCGAGTTTTATGGCGGCTTCATTGGCTTCGGCTCCGCTGTTTGAAAAAAAGACCCGGTCCGCAAAACAGTTTTCCGTCAGGATTTTGGCAAGTTTCACCTGGGGCTCGGTATAATAGAGATTAGAGACATGAACCAGCTTCCGGGCCTGTTCGGCCACAATATCGGCTATAACCGGGTTCGCATGTCCCAGGCTGGTTACAGCCAGTCCTGATACGAAGTCCAGATACTCATTGCCTTCCGGGTCATAAACTTTGGCCCCTTGTCCTCTGACCAGGGCCAGGTCGTAGCGGCCGTAAGTCTTCATTAACACCTGATCCGCCAATGTCTTGATCTCATTAGAATTCATGTTTTTTTACATCCTTT
>CAZVRN010000305.1:0-3894 GCA_964629485.1 uncultured Thermodesulfobacteriota bacterium
CACTCTGAATGTCAGTAGTCCTCAAATCAGGCCAGACGTCCCTGCCTTGGGCGAACCTTGCGGTCAGAATTTCGTCTGGGGCAGATGTTTCCTCAACATTCGGAATGATTAATTCTCCTGCACGGCCGTATCCGGGGGGTACGTATAAGGTGAAATCCAGCGGTTCAGTCCGCCCGCTTATGACATCCTTGACATATCTGTCAGCCGCATCTTCGTTCGGCTTGGTGCGTAGGGGGCCCACGTATCGTCGATCGTTCTGAGTCAAATCGGCATAACGGAAAACCATATAGTAAAGACTTCCGAAACCAACGCTTTCAGGAAATCCAACACCGTAAAGAGCCTGACCAATCCGCATATAAGCCGCAAGCTGAAAACTCGGCCACTTGCCTTTTCCCCAAGTCAAGTCAGGAATGAAAGTATCCTGCCTTTCGACCTCTGCCTGTGACATCATAAAAGCCATAACAGCAACTGATCCGTAAAATGTTTCCTTGTATATATCATGTCTTTCTTCGTTCCATTCGGGATAGATGTTTTTTAATTGGCTTGCCATGGCCGCAAAGTTGAGGCGGACCTGATCCGTCTCGTCATTTCTCATGGAGCTTACGCTGATCCCGGCCATCAATAAAGTGGGACCAAAGATTCCTTTTTTCCCTTTTTCTTCAAAATTGACCACACCGTCTCCATCCTCATCAAAAGCATCAAGGAATTCCTGCTTCAGCGACGAGCCGGTTAGCTGATCCACGGCTTCGAGATAACCGAAAAAGGTGCGCTGCATATCCCAGGGTATTTTAAACGCACTAAAATAAAGACAGTCCGTAGCAATGGAAGCGAATCTGCCGTTTTCAACCTGACCTAAATGGCCTTTCAGAGAACCAAGCGGAGTATTGGTTACCGAGTCGTGCCCGACCACATAATATTCCCTTGATCCCAGTCCTCTCTCTTCAGCGGACTTAAGACAAAAGCTCCGCGCCAGGGGACAATCATACCCGTGTTTAGTGACAATACTGCCGCCTTCCACCACAGGCACGGGCACAGCTTGCGGGAAACGCCCGCCTGACCCATCGTCCATCCCGGCTTCATATGCTTCTTTGAGTCCCACATTGCTGAAAATATACCGTGCGCATAAGTGATCAGTCGCCACAGGGTCCAGCCCGGCAAATACCAGACCTTCCTGATGTCTTTGGCCCATTCCCGAGCCCGTATGATCCACGTTTATAGGTTCGATACCGTCGACGACATTCACCATAAAAATATTCTGCTCCACCACCGCCTTGATGATATCAATCATGGTTGCGGTCAGGCCACCTGTTTTTTTCACGATATAATTCCCGCTTGAGTCCCTTCTGGGCATACAGGTTTGAAGATCCATCTCAGGAACCCATATTTGATGCGGAATTCCGCCTTTCATTCCTGGCGTCGGGGTATAGGGCTGAGCGTACTCCCACTGGCAACTGTCCGGACGAGCCGCCTCCATGGGATAAAGCCCTATTCCCAGGTTCTTGATCACGTTGGTCAAAAGGGCCTGCGTGTGCACCTTTATCCGGGGCAGATTGATCAGGATACAGCCCGGATATGCTTTCATATCTTCAGGGTCATCCGGGTTGCCGCCGACCACGACTTTATGCAGAATGATGGACTTGAAATTGATACCATCCGAGACCGCCACGTCCCGGCCCTTGCCCGGATCATCGAAAATACGGTTCAGGTCGTAGACCATAAGCTTGCCGGCTGCATATCCCGGGGGAATATATATTCCGGCCACACTTTCCTCAAAACCTTTCATCGGATCATCATCGGCGTCCTGGTCCAGGGCTTCAGCCAGATACTTCCGGACGAAATAGAATCCCCACCCTCCATAAAAATCACCGGAACGGCCTTCTATTGCCGCCTCGGTGGTCACTGGCGGTTGATTCGCTTTCAGGCGTGAATATAAAGCGGCCGCCGCAGACATGGTGGTTGCCGCCTCGCCCAGACTCATCATGTGATAACTAACCCCCAGCTTATCATGAAACCACCGCATCACCGCGGCCACGAAAACCCATTCGGTGCATGCGTCGCTTCCGAGTCCAGGGCCATGAGAGACTGGTTCAATGTTGGTTATGCTGACGAGATTGGGTTTAAAAAGCAGTTTTTGCCCTTTTTCAAGCCTCGCATGAATCTCCTTATCGAACCGGACTTCTTCGTTCAAAGCCGATAGAGCCAGATCAACATTGGCATAGGTGTAATCAATTTTGGCCCTTATCTCCTCCCAGGCGGCCTGGTCATCATCATTGATGTATTTTTGAAGGAAGCTGCCGACACCGGCATACGACCTCTCCGCATCCATTCTGACCACACCGACCGGTGATCCGGCCGCGTCGAGTTCATACCGGCCAATGGACGATTCAACAATCCCTTCGGTTTTGGTTGATTCCATAATTTCGTGTTCCTCTCTGACTTAGCGTATGATACGTTTCGGTTTTGCAGCCACGGCAAGATTACTTTCCCCCTTGAGCACCAAGGCCATACGGTATTCGATCACAGGCAGATCGGCCAGAGCGTTAACGATATGAAACTGGGTTGGATTTTGTTCCCAGGTAAGGTGCTGCCAGATGACTTCACCCTGGCCTGCCCAGGCTTCCTTGGTCGTGCCGCCGGTAGGAAACAGTGTGGCGTAGCTCACCGCTGCGCCGGGCTCCCCTATCTTGGGGATATACTTCCAGCCCATCCAGTGCCGATTTTCAGCGGCTTTTGCCATCTCTTCCATTTGCTCCGCACTCAAGGGTTTTAAGTCCTTAATCATCAGGTCAACAATTTTATGACCAAAATGGCTTGCCGAAGCCCGCCATTCGCCTTCGATGATGCTATGGTCCGGGATGTCCGCGTATATTTTGGGGATGCCTTCGATTTCCCTTCCCGTCAGTATGGGGTCAGTCAGGTTCTCCCATAAAACCAGCGGGTAGGTTCCGACCAAGTGATCCTCTTTACCATTAAAAACCACCGAGGCGTTCACACCGATAATGTTATAGGAATGACCGGCCAGCCAGTCTATTTCCCGATTCATGGAATAGGAAACTGAAACAATCGGCTCCTCGCCAACCTCAAATGGTTCAGGCAGATACTGAGCCAGTTTCTCCCGGTCGGTCAGGTAATTCACAAGCATGGTTGTAACATCATGATATTGGCCGGTCCCTCTTCCTCCAGGCCGCGGACCAAAGTGAAATGGCATCATGTAGAATCGATCTTCTTCGAACTTAAACATTAAGTCACTCCTTCCTTTTTTAAACCTTTTAAGAATTTCGTCCTTATGACTTAACTCCTTATTTTTTTTGATTCATGCCTGAATCATCAAGTCAGAAGACACCCGCAACAACCAAAATGGGCGCGATTTCAAAAATAAAACTGTAACTTAATTCAGGGGATTTAGCAAGACGATCACTGTCGCTTTCTCATAAGCGCTTAAAAAACTTGATTCCTTATCGGAAGGGTATATACTATATTTATCTTTTTTTTAAAGGGGGCGAAACGGCTTCGACGGGGGTAATTGAAACTCAAGCTGCATGTCGAGGTTCTCGCCGGCTCGTAAAACAGGCGGGGATACTTAGAAAAGCAGACTCTTACGAGTACGCTCTAGCCGCTTAAGGCTAGCGTTCGCACATCTTTCGCCTGCGAAGATGTGACGGGCGACGACCAGCAGGCTAGCTGACCAGAGGTGCGAAAGACTCTGGAAGGCGAATCATTACTTTCGCTGGCTCAGCATGAACCCTGTCCGTGGGGGGCGCGCTGGGCGAGATAAAAATCACGGAACAAACATGTAGAAGCTTGAAGTGGAAGACCTTCGGACGCGGGTTCGACTCCCGCCGCCTCCACCATTTGAAAAAAGACAACCCGTCTCTCCGGGGTCATTCTCCGGGA
>CAZVRN010000306.1:0-3876 GCA_964629485.1 uncultured Thermodesulfobacteriota bacterium
CCTCGCCCGTGAGAAGCCAATGAACGTTAACATTAAAGACCCTATGTATTGCCGCCAGGGCCCGCGCGCCCGGTGACGCTTTTCCTGCCTCCCAGTCATGGATAGACCTCTGGCCTGCGCCTATTTTATCAGCAAAATCCTTTTGGGACATCTTGCCGCGAATGGTTTTTATGCGTTCACCAATATGCATTTTCCACCGAAAAACTGCCTGACGATTTTGTCAGGTAAATCGTCAGGTAAGCGAAAAAGACGCAACCACAGGATTGTTAAACAATTCTAAATACATAGAGGTTGACAGCAGAAAATCGGAAAAAATGTTTTGTCAGGCATTTTTCCCCTTGACTTTCTCCGAAAAAGTGCATATAACTGTTATCAATTTCTAGCCGCAAAATAGACATTCACCTTAAACACCAAAAAAACAAGGAGTTCGCTATGGCATACGAAAAAGAACTAGAAGACCTTATAGTACAAAAACCACTAATCGAGTTTAGGGTCCTTTACCAAATCAGAAAGCAGCTTATAGGGATCAGCCACGGCCTGGGAAGGATGGCAGACATGCTCTTTGCCTCTTTAATTATTGAAGCGTCGAAAAGCGATGACCCCCAAATCAAAGCTTTCGCACAGCAACACCTCAAACACGGCATTTGGTTTAACGATTTCCCAGAATCCACAATGCCTTATCCAAAATCTTCAGAAACGCAGGATGGCTCGACATCGAACTCAGGTGATCCAGCCATGACTTCTTCTGGTCCTCGTCAAGGTCAGGCTGACGGCGTATCTCATCGGCCAGATGATCAAGAAGACTAGAAGCGGTGAAGGTGACCTTATGAGCTTGAACAACCTGGCCTATAGTGCCCCCATAAATTTCGGTCTTCATCTGATGCTGTCTGTCAGGGGGATTAAACAGGGAGGGCCCGTCCACAACGTCTTCGCCTTTGGTCGTTATATCCACAACCGCATTAGACTTGCATCTCACAAACTCCCGCTCGTGAAGATAATGGACAACCCTCTCGATGGCCTCCCTGTCAACACGCAGCTTTTCTACGAGGTCATCTATTTGGAGTCTTCCCATGTAGCCGTCCTTTTCTTTTTCCTCGTGCAACGCCTCAAGGACCTTAATAGCTGTTTCGATTTTATCCATTTTTATATATCCACCCAGGAGGTTAACTGATGCATCCAGCAGACATACAAGCCGCCCTCAAGAAGCGGGGTATCACCCAGAAGCAAATCGCACAGGAGCTTGGGGTGTCTGAATTTCACGTATCTGCGGTCATAAACCACCCTGAGGCGCGTCCCTCGGACCGGGTTTTTAAGGCGATTGCGAAAAAGCTGGGTTTAGACCCCCGCCAGGTGTTCCCTTCCTATTACTTCAACCCCAGACGTCGAAAAAAACGGGTCGCGTCTTTATGAGTTATGAATAACTTATTTATAAGGAGTGGTCAATGTCTAAAAGCAAGAAAAAAATAGACCCGAATCAGCTAAGTTTCGACTTTGACCATAAAATTGAGCAGTACCGCGAATTAAAAGAGGAAATATTGCAGGAGCCGGAGACCTCCACGAGTCATTGTGAATTTGAGGAGGCATGCATTGAAATAGCTGCCGCCATAAAGAGGGCGATCCGGCAAACCGGGTTGAGCCGCGAGCAGATGGTTGATGCTATCAACGATTATTTCGGGTGGCCCAAAGAGGATACAAAAAAAGGCAAGCACCTTTCCATTCACATGTTCAACCATTATCTCAGTAAGCCCTTCGAATACCCTATCCCCACCTATTATATATATGCAGTCCAGCGTATAACCGGCTCGCTTGAGCCTATCAGGGCGCTGGCTGAAGCCGAGGGAGCGCGCGTGATATCCGGGGATGAGGTGCGGCAAATGGCCTTAGGCAAGCTGGATGAGATGATCCTTGAGATGCAGAGGTTGAAAAAGGAATTGAGGGGCAGGAAATGAACGAGGTTGTAAGTACTCGCGAACTAGCAGGTTCTCTTGGGATTACGAAGCAGTCTCTCCTTGAACGAGCCAAAAAAGAATCCTGGCCCTGCGAGATTATCAACAAGAGGGGAGACAGGCGGTATCACATCAAAGACCTCCCCCCTGACATCCAGAAGGCTCTTGCGAAAAAGGATGCTGTTCCCGTTTCCCTCATCCCTCAACTTGCCCCCGAGGCACAGCTAACCGCCTACAAGAAGCTTTCTATATATAATGAAATAGCAAATACCGTGCCAGATTTACCTGTATGGGGCCCGGAGACGGCCGTCGGTCCGGATGTGATTGAAGATCCACGCGTGCACAAATGGGCCAAAATCGTCCAGGAGGCGCAGCGGGTCCCGAAGGGTTGGAAAAAACGGGCCTGGATCGAGGCAGTCGCTGTCAAACACGACACCACATATCAGACCATCTACCGTTACCTCAAGCGTTACAAGCAGGCTGGTCTCGCTGGCCTCAAGCATACGAAAAGCACACGAGGCAAACCTAGGACCTGGAGCCCGGAGGCAATAGATTTTTGGATTGGCCTTTGTCTGAAAGGCGGCCACCGGAAGGTGAATAAGATCAGGTTCTATTATCAGGTCTTATGCGAGGAGGCTCAAAAGCGCGGCTGGAATATTGGCACTTACCAAAGCGCCATGTGGTGGTTTCATAAAAAGGCAAGCCCGCAGCTTATAGCGCTTCAACGTGGAGGGGTCCGGGCTCTGGATAACACCCTGCCTCCTGTGCTGCGCGACTATTCAGATCTAGAGCCCTTTGAGCTGCTTGTGGGGGACCAGCACCGCTTTGACTTCTGGGTCGTGGACGAGGAGACGGGCGAGATATTCAGGCCCGAGTGCTACATGTGGCAGGACCTCTGCACCAGGCTCCTTTATGGCGGGGCCCTGGACCGCAAGTATGATGCATACCTTATGGGCCTGGCCCTTCGCATGGGGCTTATGGTCTTCGGGGCCTTCGGCTCCATTTATACCGACTGGGGCAAACCGGAGCAAAGCCGGTATATCATGGGAATACTTAGGGATATGCGCACAATCGGGCTCAATGCATCACGTGAAGCGGATATTCCTTTTGATGCAGAGAATCTTGATCCCGAAGAAATCAACCCCCTGGTTATTGCCCCCGGCACGCACAAGAAGGCCATTGTTCGCAATGCCAAGGCGAAGATGATCGAAGGCACGTTCCACAAGCTCCAGCAGATCCTGCGGAGCGTGTTTATGGTGCCGGGCTATGTGAAGGACCTGGCCGGACCGGCAGAGGAAAACGAAATCGACCAACTGGAGCTCAGGCGCCTGGCCGACAGGAATAAGCTCCCCACCTTTTGGGAGTTTGCGCGGACCTTTGTAAGGGCGATGGATTACTACAACAAGGAACGCCCCCACCGCGGGGTTCTCAGAGAGTGGAAGGGCCGGCCAAAGCCAAAGCAGGCTACCCCTATGGACGCGCTCCAAGCCCGTTACACTGCGGGCTGGCGGCCCGGTCCGGTCTCCCAGGAGGCCATCGACCTTATCTTCCTGCCTCGCGCACGCCGCACAGTGGATCGGGGGCGTATCGCCCTTCAAGGCGCCATGTATGAACACGAAGCGCTGATTGTCCTTGACGGCCAGAGGGTGGAATGCCGCTACGATCCATTGGACCCCGGGTGGGTCCTTGTGTTCCACGAAGGCCGGTATCTATGCACGGCTACGCCTGTTGAGTACAGCTCCATGAAGGACCGTGAGCTTGCCTCGCGCAAGATCGCGGAAAAGGCGCGTATCCGTAAAGGCTTTATCCTGGAATACAGGCGCTACACCTCGGGAATACCTGATTACAGGCAGTTCTCAGAGGTGCCGGCCTCGGAAAGAGCCCCCGCCCTGACCGGCAAGGACAAGCAAAAGAGGCTGGAGGAGCAGAA
>CAZVRN010000307.1:0-3825 GCA_964629485.1 uncultured Thermodesulfobacteriota bacterium
TCCGTGGGTTCAGCACGTCTCCCGGAAGGCTGGGACACGGCCAAGGGCTGGAACCAGATCATAGTCCGGAGCAAGACGGGCCAGGATCTTTTGGACCTGGCGAAATCCAGGGGAGTCCTGGAATTTCGTGATCTGCCCGAAGGAAATCTTGAAAAGCTTAAAAGGGCTTCCATGAATAAAAAAAGATTTTGCGTGGAAGCGTTGATCAAGAAAAGCGGGGCCAAGGATAATTTGCTCTATCTGGACCCCCGGGATCCTGTCTTGAGCCAATTCATCAATTAATTTGATTGAAAGTAATCGTGAAAATGACCATGAAAATAAATGATTCAATTAGGGGGAGACAATGTCTGTACTGTTAAACGGTAAGGAAGGCATGACATATATGGCCATGGGCAACGAAGCCATCGCTCGCGGCGCCCTGGAGGCCGGCGTAAAGGTTGCCAGCGGATACCCTGGCACACCTTCTTCGGAAATCATTGAGCGGCTTGCCGATGTCGCCAAGGAGGCGGGCATATACGTGGAGTGGTCCACGAACGAGAAGGTGGCCGCCGAGGTTGCGGCTGCGGCTTCCTTTGCCGAACTGAGATCCCTGGTCTCCATGAAACAGGTGGGCGTGAATGTGGCGTCGGATTTTTTGCTGCACCTGGCGATTTCCGGAACGCGCGGGGGCATGGTCCTGGTGACATGCGAGGACCCCGCGGCTCATTCCAGCAGCAATGAAGGCGATTCACGGGGCTTCGCCAGGATGATGGAGTTCCCGCTGCTTGAACCCGGGGACTTTCAGGAAGCCAAGGATATGACCAAATGGGCCTTTGAGCTTTCCGAGCAAATAAAAAATTTTGTCATGCTGCGCAGTGTTACCCGCATGTCTCATGCCAGCGGGAATGTCAAGTTCGGCCCGCTGCCTGAAGGCAAAGTTCAGGCCCACTACAATTACAGCGGTTCTCTGCTCGATCCAGAAAAAGGCCCGCTCATCAGCATGGGCTTCAGGCATGCCTTTCAGCAGCAAAAACTTAAAAAAGTTGTTGAAATATTTGAAGACAGTCCCTTCAACACCTACCAGGGTCCCGAGAAGCCCGAACTGCTGATGATCACCTGCAGCGTGGGCAATCTTTACTGCAAGGAAGCCCTCGACATTCTGGGGCTGGAAGACCGTGTCGGGTTATTAAAACTGGCCACCACCTGGCCCCTGCCCCCGAAGCTGATAAAAAAATATCTCTCCATGGCGGATGAGATTTTGATTATAGAGGAAATACTTCCGTTTATGGAAGAAAACATCAAGGTGCTTGCCGCCGAGATGGCCCAGGAAATCGGAGTGAAAAAATTCTACGGTAAAAATTCCGGCCACATCCCGTCAACAGGAGAGCTGAGCCCGGACGTTGTTATCCAGGCCCTGACTGATTTGTTTGATATCGGCTATGAGACCGTGCCTCAGGAATACGCTGAAAAGGCCGGCGCCGCGGCTTTTTCAAGGGCCCCCAGCCGTCAGCTCACCTTCTGCCCCGGCTGTCCGCACCGCGCCTCATTCTGGTCCATTCATAATGCGGTGGAGTTGGACGGCCGCCATGGTTTCGTCTGCGGCGATATCGGCTGCTACAGCATGGCCCTTTTGCCCACCGGCTTCAACACCACAAAAACCGGCCACGCCATGGGGTCCGGGGCCGGAGTGGCCAGCGGTTTTGCCAAGCTGAGGCAGTTCGGTATGGATCAGCCGGTGCTGGCGGTTTGCGGAGATTCCACCTTTTTTCATGCCGTCATTCCGGCCCTGGTGAATGCCGTGCACCACAAGGCCGATTTTACCCTGGTCGTCCTTGATAACAGCGGCACGGCCATGACCGGCTTTCAGCCTCATCCAGGCCTTGGCGTGAACGCCATGAAAGACGAAGCGCCTGCCCTGGATATCGCGAAAATCTGCCGGGCCATGGGCGCGAAAGTGGAGGTGCGGGATCCTTTCGATCTGAAAGAAACGCAAAAAACACTTAATGACCTTCTGGAATACGAGGGCGGCGCCAAGGTACTGGTCCTGAAACAGGCATGCGCGCTCAGCCCGGAGAAGAAGTCCGGGAAAAAATATAACGTCAGGGTTGATGAGCAGGTTTGCATTGGTGAAGACTGCGGCTGTAACCGGCTTTGCACCCGCATCTTCCGCTGTCCCGGCTTGATCTGGGACGCTGAAAAGAAAACCGCAAAGGTGGATGATGTTATTTGCGCGGGCTGCGGTGTCTGCGCGGACATCTGCCCTTCCGGGGCTATCATAAGAGAGGAGGCTTGATGACCATGGGAAACAAAAAGCTGTCAAAGGACCCATATAACCTCATTATCACAGGCGTTGGCGGGCAAGGCAACGTCCTGGCCTCCAGGCTGGTCGGTAACATGATGCTGCGTCAAGGTCTTTATATTACTATCGGGGAGACCTTTGGCGCATCCCAAAGGGGCGGGTCTGTCATGAGCCACCTCAGAATCTCGGAACAAAAAACCTGGAGTCCCCAAATACCAAAGGGTAAAGCGGACATGGTGGTTTCGCTGGAACCGACTGAGGCTATCCGGCTGCTTAACACTTATGGCAACCCGCAGGTCAAAGTCTTAACCAACACCCGCGCTGTTCAGCCGGTTGATGTGATCGCGGGCGAAAAGAAATACCCGTCCATGGAAGAAATATCGAAGCCGCTCAAAGAACTCACATCCGAGGTCTGGTTCATTAACGCGACTGAAGAGGCCATGAAGCTGGGTAATCCCATCCTCGGTAACACGATTATGCTGGGGGCTTTGGCCGCCACAGAGGTTATTCCCATAGAAAGAGAGGATTTCAAAGGGGTGATAACCGAGACGATGGGGGAAAGCAGGCTGGAGATGAACCTCAAGGCTTTTGATCTCGGCGTGGACCTGATAAGACAGCCGGCCGCTTAAAATATTTTACCCGGCCGGCGTGAAAATAAGCCGATTCGCGCCGGCCGGATGGGTTTTAGCCAAACTATAAAGCCAGGCGGCAAGCGACACAACCTTAGGCCGAATTTCTCGGGTCCGCCTTCTGCTTTCTGATATAATGGGAAGCAGGAACCAGAAGCGGATAAATCAGACGCCGCTTCCTTATTTTAAAAAGGCCTTACCTGATTTCAACAAAATTACCGGTTATCAAGAGGTCTCTACCCGCCAATATCGCCCGGGGAAACGTTCTCCCAGACGCCTTCCCATTTAACCTTCAGCTTATCAACCTTACTCTCCAGTTCAATCTTGTCCGGACCGTACTGGGTGGGGCATTCTGCGTTAAGCCTTTCGATTCTGAGGGATTTTTTTGTATGATAATTAATTAATAAAAAAAGTAAATTTCATACTTGACAGATAATGGCTTTATGGCTATATTGCCATATAGGAGCAAATGGATATGAATCGTGATATTTATAAACTTAAAGCAGAAGTGGCCAAGGCCCTGGCACACAGAAGCCGGTTGATAATACTCGATGCCCTCACGGAGGGCGATAAATGCGTCTGCGAACTGACCGACCTGATCGCAGCAGACCAGTCCACGGTGTCCAAGCACCTCCTGGTTCTTAAAAACACCGGCATTGTCTCGGACCGTAAAGAAGGCAACAAGGTTTATTACCACCTGGAAACTCCTTGTGTGCTCCAGTTTTTCGACTGTGCCCTCGAAGTGGTCCAGATCAGGACTCAAGCCACCCGATCAATTATTCTTTAAGGATCGATCTTCCGTTTTGCGTAAAGGAGGCCCTGCGGCCGGATTGTGTGAGGATAATAAAATATGAAAGAACGTTACAAGTTACTCTTGATCGTGGCCGGATTCCTGGCCGCTTATTTTGTGCCTTGGGG
>CAZVRN010000308.1:0-3824 GCA_964629485.1 uncultured Thermodesulfobacteriota bacterium
AAAGGCTATCTCAATTACCTAACCTTCATGTTACCCATGTTTGAGATTACGACAATAATTCCCAGAACAGTTTCTATTATGTGAGGTTGATTCAGGAAGATGGTGAGATGGCGTGGTCAAGCCCGGTCTACTTTGTCAAAAGCTGACGAGTATCCGGTCAGTATGATTGGATTTTTTATAAAGGGTTAATTTATTTGGCTAAAGGATGAAGCTCTTAAAAGGTCTCAGGCTTTAAGTTAACCGAATTTTAAAAACAAAAGGCTTAGCCGGTCATATGGATAAGCCTTTGTTTTTATTCATGGTGGGCGGTCCGAGGTTCGAACTCGGGGCTTCCACCGTGTGAGGATGGCACTCTACCGCTGAGTTAACCGCCCGTCGCAGAATGGATCATAGCCAAGCGACAAATCTAAATCAAGAAAAAAATCTCTTGAAAGCATCACCGTCAATATGAAAAGCCGTAAAAAACCAAGCTTTTGCGAACCTTTAAGACAATGCCCTGGCCTTGACTTCGAACAAGTTGAATCCTGACTGCCTCAGAAGAGCAGCACAAACGCCCTGCCCTCTTAATGCCCCTTTTTCATCCAAGGTTGGATCAAGCCCGCAGGAAGGAGAACGATCCTTGAGAAAGACTCGTTTGGCTGACATTCTCAAAGCAACCTCTAAGACTATTTCAGCCCCACGGACGTAAGCTTCTGTCACATCACAACCCTGCATGGTGATAACTCGGGCCCGGCCTGCCAAGACGTCAGCGCCATCCCCGCCTGTGAGCTTAGCCGGGATGCGAGGTGTGCTTAATCCACCCAGTTGTTCCGGGCAAACCGCTATCCAGGGTTCATCGGCCAACAAACGAACCAGGTCTGAACTTAAAGAGTGCCTCCCGTCATACCGGCATCTCATCCCTACCAAACATGCGCTGACAAGAATCATTATGATGCGGCTTTTATAAAAAGGACAACACGCATGGGCCGCTATAACCTTGGATTGGTCAAACTCTCCGTATCAAGTGATCGATCTTTAGGATGAACTTTTACAATGCGGCCTTGGATCTCAAGACGGCCTTCAGCATATAGCTGAATGGCGCGAGGGTAAATTTTATGTTCCTGCCTGAGGATCCGGGCGGCCAGAGTATCAGCGTCATCGTCATCAAGGACAGGCACTACTGACTGAATAATAATCGGGCCCGTGTCCGTTCCTTGATCCACAAAATGCACGGTGCATCCTGAAAATTTAACACCGTAATCAATGGCTTTCTGCCAAACGTGAACGCCGGGGAAGGAAGGAAGCAACGCCGGGTGTATATTCATGATACGATTCGGAAAGGCTTGAAGAAACGTAGAGGTGATTACGCGCATAAATCCGGCTAAAACAACCAGTTCCACATCATTTTCTTTCAACACCTCAACCAAGCGGGCGTCAAAGGCTTCGCGCGAGGTAAAGTTTTCATGCCTTATCACTTCTGTTTTAAGCCCGTGCTTTTTAGCGCGCGTCAGCCCGTAGGCATCACCCACATTTGAAATGACAATCTTGATTTCAGCCGATAAAGTACCAGCTTCTATGTTATCAATAATAGATTGAAGATTACTTCCGCTGCCCGAAATGAGTATACCTAACTTCACCCTATTCATCATGGAAGCCCATTATCAATATAATGTGAAAGAATGTTTAAACCAAGACTACCGATGTTTCTTCAGACCGCTCCGTGATTTCGCCGATCAAATAAGCAGGCTCATTCATTCCATTGAGCCGTTCCAAAACCTCCTCATACTGTTCGGATGGAGCCAGAACCGCCAAACCAATTCCCATATTGAAAGTACGAAACATCTCTTTCTCAGCTACCCGTCCCTCTTCCTGTATAAGATTAAAAATCGGGGGGCGTTTCCAGGAATCCTTGTTAATAACAGCCTGACAGGACTGAGGCAGAATTCTGGAAATATTTTCCAGAATTCCGCCGCCGGTAATGTTTGCAATCCCGGTTATTTTAAAATCTCGTAAAAGGACATGGACCGTATCGACATAAATTCGAGTCGGGCGAAGCAGTTCTTCAGCGACGGTAGTACCTAGAAACCTATCGTTCACTTTCATCTTGAGATCATCGAAAATAATACGCCTGACCAGGGTATATCCGTTGCTATGCAGGCCGCTGGACCCGAGACCTATGATTTTATCCCCAACTCGAACTTCCGAATCATCGATAATTTTGTCCCGTTCAACCACACCCACCACAAAGCCGGCCATATCGTATTCACCAGGCGCGTAAAAATCAGATAACTCCGCTGTCTCGCCCCCTATAAGTGCGCAATGGGCCTGTTGACAGCCTTCCACAATCCCTTTCATGATCTCGACAGCCTTATCGGGTTCTAGCTTTGATATAGCCAAATAATCTAAGAAGAACAAAGGCTTGGCCCCCTGAGCCAGGATGTCGTTTACGCACATGGCTACCAGATCAATACCAACCGTGTCGTGAATTCCGGCCATAAAAGCCACCTTGAGTTTAGACCCAACTCCGTCAGTGGAAGAGACCAACACGGGGTTTTCATAAAAATTTGCGTCAAAATTGTACAAGCCAGAAAAACTGCCAATATCTGTTATCACTTTGGAATTAAAAGTTTTTCTGACAATCGGAGAGATCCGGCGGACGAATTCCGCACCAGCATCTATGTCTACCCCGGCTTCTTTGTAGGTTCTACCTTTTTTACTTTTTTTATCCATTTTTTTAGACGCAGAGCCTGACTTTTTCCTCTGCTTTCCAGTCTCTTTGGTAGCTTTCATCAATCGTTTACCTCTACAAATATTATATTAGTAGCTCTTTGTTCCTCCTTGGCAAGAGATGTTATCTTAAAAAGTGCCTTAAAATTAAACTGGCCAGCAAACAAAACCAAAATCTATTATAATAAATAATCTCGGTTTACTGAGTATGTCAATTGAAATTTACCAGCGAGAGTTAAAATCGAATGTGATTAAGAGGTCACACCAGCCATGTTTCCTTTACCCGGTCATCCTAGTTTAACAAAGGATTTGCGTTCACTCAAGGGAGTAGGCCCACAATTAGAAAGTATTCTGCGTAAAAAAGGATTTCAACATGTCGGGGATCTTTTAGGCTTAATGCCGACCCGTTACCAGGATCGCCGGACCGTGGTCCCTCTGCGCGACCTAAAGGCCAATTCCGAGGTTCTAACAGGCGGCGTTATCGAAGAAATCAGCCCCAGAAGGTCCAGAAAAACCGGTAGGAATTTTTTTGAAATCACAATCGCTGACGACACCGGCCGAGTAAAAGCCTACTGGTTTCGTTTTCCGGCTTACTTAAGGCGAACCCTAAAAAAAGGAGATAGGGTCATTCTCTTTGGGCAGGTAAAAAAGTATCATAACCGATTATATTTACCCCATCCCGAGATGATCCCTTGGCGGGCCAACGAACCTCCGGAAAAAGAAATCAGGCCGGTTTATCCTGAATGGGAAGACATAAAGCCGGGTATATTACGGAGAATTATGGCCCGAGCTGCCCGAGAGCTTTCAACGGTACCCACAATATTTCCCAAGGCCTGGCTTGAAGAACACAGATTGACCGACCCGATCATTTCTCTTCTCACCCTGCATCGACCCCCGGCTCAAAAACCGGGACCTCTTCCACGCCCGGAAGATTCCCGGGCCTGGAAATCCCTGGCCCTGTTTGAACTACTATTCGTCCAGCTTACCCTGGCCCGAACCCGGGCCAGACTGGACCAGGAAAAAGGTTTTACTTTCCCCTTTCCATCAGCACTGGTCAATCAATATATTTCAAGCCTGTCATTTGAATTAACTTCCTCGCAGGCTTGTGTGTTAAAGGA
>CAZVRN010000309.1:0-3823 GCA_964629485.1 uncultured Thermodesulfobacteriota bacterium
CTCCCACCAGACTTTGGCGGTTTCATCGGCGATATCCATGATGTGATCGAGCCTGTCCCAATCCATTTTGGTGCCAGTGGTTTTTTCCAGAAAATCCACCAGACCTTTGAATTGCTCGGTCTGGTACCTGATGTAATAGTCCTTCATCTCGGGCTTGTAAGTTCTGCCGCTGGGATACATCACGTCAATGCAGTAAATGGGGGTGTCCATGTAGCGGCCGAGAGCCTGGTACCATTTGAACCTTGGATCGCAGACCGCGCTGGAGCCAAGGAGCATGGTCGGCTGAGCCATGCCGCCGTCAGGCGCGCCTTCCGGTATCTGCCCGGTTTCCGCCCGTATTGCGTCAAAGCCTAAACCGACCATGGCGTATTTACAGAGGACGTTTGAAAAGCCCTCGGATTCCGCCTTGGTAATGTAGGGCTCGGCAACCTGTTTCGCCGCTGTGAGCGCGGCGTAATTTTCAGTCCAGATCGGCGTGATATCCATGGCCCTGAGGATCTCCTCATACTGAGAAGCCACCATGCAGTAGGCGATCGGTTTGCCTTCAGCCGCCGCCTCCTGAGCGCGAAGATACATTTTTTTAACAATCGGGCGAACTTTACCGGCTGTTTTGGTGGATTTTGTCGCCGTTGTTTTGGTTTTTTGCTGTCCGGCCACGGCTCATCTCCCTTCACTATATAAAGATTAATAAAGTTTGAGCAAGATTTCAAAGCCTCAGGCATAAATCCTGCCTGTATGGCTTAAACAATCATTTCCACAAAGGCCTGAACCCTGGTTCTGAGCCCTTCTATGCCAGCCAGGGTATAATCGTCCTCAAGGTGCAGTACCGGCAGGTCCATGCTTTCCAGGTAGTCCCTCACATTGGGCGCGTCGAACTCATGGGTATCGCAGTACCGTATGATGTAGAGTATGGCGCCGTTGACGTTAAATTCATCGGCGTATTTTTTCAGGTATCCGAACCGGTTGGCCAGGTCCGCCTGGTGAGTGCCCGGGCTGGGGCGGTAGGTGCGGGGACAGACCAGCTTCTCCAGATAACGGTTGGCGATGGCTTCCACAGGATCACCGGTTCCGGCCACGTCTTCCTGGTACAACCTCGTCCCGGTGCATAAATCGTCCATGACCACATCGGCCCCGCTCTCTTCAACCACCCGAATGAATTCCGGGCTGTCCATCTCGCATCCATAGACCATGATCCTGGGCCGGTCTTCGTCCGGCGGCTTTGCCGGGCGGTTTTTTACTTCCTCGATGACCGATTCTATCAGCCCGGTCTGCTCATCTGCGGGGAGAACCATGGAAGCCGTCATGGTTTGCAGGATTTCCGATCCGGAAATCCGGGGAGGGTCCTGTTTTCTCAAGGCGTTCAGTTCCCGGAACAAGGCCCGGTTATGGTTATGAAGCCTGATGGCTTCCTGGAGAGCTTGACCGGTTAACTCCTTTCCGGCAAAGGTTTCCAGGCTTTTTTTGAACGATTCAAGCTCGGATTTAAAAAATTCAAAAGATGAAGGCTGCATCATGTGCGGCACATTCAGGAAATAATAAAAATCCGGTTTAAGATAATATTCCCAGATACTGGAAAGATGCTGAACATTATCGCATGAGTGTGGAAAAACAACCCCGTCCAGGAAATCATATCTATTGTTGAAGGCGTTATCCAGGCAACTGCGGATAAAAGGACAGGCGATCGGCTCCAGATAGGCGTCCGTTCTTGTGATCGGTTCGTCCACATTGCCCATGATACGATGAGGCACCAGGTCAAGCGCGGTCAGGAATTCCAGCGGCGTATAGGAGCACAGATATCCTATGACTTTTCGCCCCCGGCCCCGAAGCTCCTTGGCTCTCAAGCTCCTGTTTTCACTGAGCTGCCTGGCTTTAGCCAGTCCGTTGGATTGCGTGTTTTCTGATGTCACTTTACGGTCCCTTTCTCTAAATTACGGGTTCAAGCCTTAATGTTATGCCTTGCCGCTGAACCTCCATTTATACTAAATACCATTATACTAAATACCGCAACCCGACAGAGGGTTTCATTCGGCCGGCCGTTTGTGAAAATGAGATTTGCGCGAAATAATTCAAAAGAGCTCATCCTCTGTGTACTGCTTGATTTCTTCCGGGGTCATGCCCAGGATTTCCCCAAAAACGTAATCATTGTGTTCACCGAGACAAGGAGCGGCTCGCTTCAGCCGGCCCGGTGTTTTTGAGAGGACGAAAGACAGGCCTTCATGTTTCCTTCTGCCAAGTTCGGCGTGATCAAGTTCCACCCAGAAGCCCCGATGCCTTAACTGGGGGTCTTTGTCTATCAGGTCCGGGGCTTCCTGAACCACCCCGGCAGGCACCCCTTCACGCTGCATGATTTCCATGACCTCTTCGGCGGTGTGAGTCTTTGTCCACTCTTCCACCAGCGCTTCCAGGTCGTCCATGTTTTCCACCCGGCCCGTTGCAGTGGAAAAGCGTTCCTCCCTGGTCCAGGCCGGGTAGCCCAGGGCCCGGCAAAAAGCCTGCCATTCACTTTCAGTAAAGACGGCCAGGGCGCACCACCTGTCTTCACCTTTGCAACGATAAGCGCCGTGCGGCGCGGCAGCGCGAAACGGATGCCGGTTGCCCATGCGCCCGGGTATTTTCCCATTGACCGAGTAATCCAGCATCCCCGGTCCCATCAGCACGCAAAGGGCCTCAAGCTGCGAGACGTCAACCCACTGTCCTTTGCCGGTCTTGTTTCTGTAATGGAGAGCCTCAAGGCAGGCTAAAACTCCGGCCCAGCCTCCGGCAAAGTCAGAGTAGGAAAACCCGGGGCCGGCCGGAGGGCGGTCTGGAAAACCGGTCAGGCAGGTCAGGCCTGACATGTCCTTCAGCCTTGTTCCTCGCTGGCCATCAGCGCCGCGCCCAGGGCCGCGGTAGTTTGAGGCTCGGGAGGCAGCAGAAGTCGAGAACCGATGATATCTTCCAGACTCTTGACCAGGCCGATATCCATGGCCCCACCGCCGGTAAGTCCGCATTTTTGCTCCAGCCTGATTCGCTGGATAAGATTATTAATTTTCCTGGCCATGGAGATGTGCATTCCGGCGATAATATCTTCTTTGGTCATACCTTCGGTAATTCTTGAAATGGCCTCTGATTCGGCGAAGACGGCGCAACTGGTGCTAAATTTAACCGGATTTTTGGAATTCAATGACAGAGGTCCCATTTCCGGAAGTTCAACCTGGAGCACCCGGCTCATTACCTGCAGGAAACGGCCGCTTCCGCTTGCGCATTTTTCACTGATGGCGAAATCGGTCACCCTTCCCTGATGGTCAACGCGTGCGACGCGTGTAGCCTGACCGCCGACGTCAATGACTGTTCTGACATCCGGAAACAGAAAATGAAGGGCCCGCCCCTGAGCGGTAATCTCATTGACCTGCCTGTCCGATATAATGCTGGCCGCACCCTGTCCGCTCGTAAAGACCGCCTTTAAGTCCTGCTTTGTCAGCCTGTTTTCGCTTAAGACTCTCTCGAGTATTTTGTTCCCTGTTTCCTTGTAATTGCCGCCCGAGGCCATTACCCGGAAAGAAATAATCTCGTTTTTTTCGCTTAAAATAACCGCTTTCGTTGTGACTGAACCTATATCAATTCCAGCAAAATATACCATATTGCGCCCATTTTAACAAAGAACCATTGTGTATTAAAGCCCGGATCATCAGGTAAAGAAAGTGACCTCGTCCAAACGCCGCTTTCCTTTTTTCAATTTTTTCCCCCTGGCCGCGGCCCGGGCGACCAGGTCACCGGCCAGAAGCGCTGCGCCGATGGCCCCGGCAAACTGCGGTAAGGAGGGAGTGTAGAGCGGCTGTCCGAA
>CAZVRN010000310.1:0-3804 GCA_964629485.1 uncultured Thermodesulfobacteriota bacterium
AGGATAATAAGCTATGGGTTTCCCGTGCTTTTCCTGTACTCGCTGCTTCGAAAATTGTTTCTGGATAAACTGCTGCTCAGGCATTTCGCTTCCCCTTCCTCAAAACCGGGAGAAAAAACAGCGTTTCTTACCAGATTGTATCCTTACCTGCTTTACGCAGACCGGCTGAACATCCCTTTTGGAGGTGTGGGATATGTGGCCTCATGTAAAAAATAAGCAGTCCGCCGGGCAAAGCGGCCGATTGAAAATCCCGTGGCCGGAGGTTTATATGCAAAGCAAATTATTCAAGGCCCGCGCCGCCGGTTTCGAACGGACTGAATCCAGGTGAGGTCAGGCATGAAAAGGGGATACCAGTACAACCTTTCAAGGATTCACCGCGACAAGCTGTATGACCGGGAAGGCAGGCAGCAGAAGGCAGTGACCATGGTGGCGGTCCTCAAGGACTTTTTTCAGGACGACCTGAGCAGCCTTTCAGCCCTGGACGTGGGGTCTTCCACCGGAATTGTCGATAATTACTTGGCCGGTCATTTCGGAAGTGTAACCGGCATAGATATCGACGAGGAGGCCGTCGAGTTCGCCGCCCGGACCTTTCCGAAAAACAATCTTACATTCCAGAAGGGCGATGCCCTGAACCTGAATTTCAGGGACCAGACATTTGACGTTGTCATCTGCACGCACGTCTATGAGCATGTCCCGGACGCCGCCAGACTGATGTCGGAGATTCACAGAGTTCTCAAGCCGGGGGGTATCTGCTATTTTGCCGCGGGAAATCGTTTGAATATTTATGAAGCCCACTACCGGCTTCCGTTTCTTTCCGTGATTCCCAGGCCCCTGGCGCACGTTTATATAAGGCTGACGGGCAAAGGCAGATTTTACTATGAAAAACACCTCAGCTACTGGGGGCTGAAAAAGCTCGCGCGTGATTTCGAGATTATAGACTATACTAAAAAAATAATAGAGTATCCCGGGCGGTTTCACGCCCAATACATGGTCAAATCTGGCACACTCAAGGGGGCCGCGGCCAGGCTTGTGGCAAATTGCGCCTTCTGGCTGTGCCCGAGCTATATCTGGCTGCTCAGGAAAGCCTGATTAAAGACCTCTTAAGAACGAGTAATTTTGTTGAAATCGCGGAAGGTTGACAATGAGTTCAGCTAAAGGACGAAGTTCTTAAGAGGTCTTGATTAAAAATTCTTTTTTTCAATGCCAGTCCCTCCTGTCCGGCCAAGAGAGACTCGTTGAATTTAAACAAGGTCTGAGGCAGTATAAAAATAAGTTCGGCCCGCAGTGGGAACCCAGGTACCTGGCCTCTCCCGGGGGAGTAATACTGCCCCTCATTTTGACCAATATAGCCGCCCTCACTTCCGGGAGTCTTCCGGGCACGATATCCAAATGACCCGAGAAGATTAAGAGTTAATATTCAAGGATTAAGCAGAGCATACAATGTTTGTTCCCTCTTCCAAAATATTTTTTTGTTCCGTTTTTTGCGGAAGGTTGAAATTTAGCCCGTCGGGATGTTAAAAATATTTAACAGGCTTAATTTTGAGCCTGATAATGAGTTCGGCTAAAGAATGCAGTTCTTAAAAGGTCTCAACTAACGATGGCTGCATTAATGTCATCAAGGAGCGATCAGATGGTTAAATTGATTTTTTGCCTTCGGAGATTACCTCATCTTACCCGGGAAGAATTCCAGAAATACTGGCTTGAGACTCACGGGCCGCTTGTGCGTAAGAATGCCAAGGCCATGCGCCTGAAGCGTTATGTCCAGGTTCATACCCCGCCGGATGACACCATGAATGATGGAATGCGTGAACTGCGCGGCGGGCCGGAGGCTTATGACGGTGTGGCTGAGCTGTGGTGGGAGAGCTTTGAAGATCTGGCCGCCGCATACTCCACTCCCGAGGCCCAGAAGGCCTCAGAGGAGCTGCTGGCCGATGAGCGGCGTTTCATTGACCTTGAACAGTCTCCGCTCTGGTTTGGCCGGGAGCATGTGGTTGTGGATGAGTAGGCGCGTCTCGCCTTTCAAGGCGGCAAGCGCTTTGCCCCTTAATTGAGCACTGCCCGGCCCGCGGCAACACCGCCTGTTTGGTTTTATTATTGATTGCCAGAGGAGTTTATATTAATAATTTAAGGTAGATTAATAACAAACAGAGACTCGTAAAAAGTCTCAAGCAAGCAAGGGGGTCAACCAGGGTGATTAAAGTAACAGTAAACGGTTGTAAGGGCCGGATGGGCCGCGAGGCGGTGAAAGCGGTTGAAAGCGATCCTGAGCTTGAACTGGTTGGTCAGACGGACCTCGGAGACGATCTGGAAGGCGTCGTTCAGAAAACAGGCGCCGATGTGGTTGTTGATTTTACGGTTCCGGCTGCCCGGCTGGAAAATTTTAAAAAAATTATCAAAACCGGCGCGCGTCCGGTCGTTGGCACAACCGGCTACACTGAGGCGGAAATCAAGGAGCTTTCGGCCCTGTGCCAGGAAAAAGCGACCGGGGCGATTATTGCTCCCAATTTCGCCATCGGAGCGGTTTTGCTCATGAAATTTGCGGCTGAGGCGGCCCGGTATTTGGGGGATGCTGAAATTATCGAACTGCATCATGACAAAAAAGAGGATTACCCATCTGGCACAGCGATTAAAACCGCCCAGTTAATGCTCAAGGAGCGCGAGCGTTTTAACCTGGGCGTCAGTGACAAGGTGGCTAACCTGGAGGGTGCCCGGGGAGCTGAAACAGGGGGCCTTCATATTCATTCCGTGCGGCTGCCCGGCCTGGTGGCTCATCAGGAAGTAATCTTCGGGGCCCTGGGGCAGACCCTCTCCCTCAGACATGACTCCATCAGCCGGGAATCTTTTATGCCGGGCGTGATCATGGCCGTCAAAAGGGTCCTGGACTTAAAAGGTCTGGTTTACGGTCTCGAACATATCATTTGATTCAATGAAGATAAGAGGGTGGACATGATACGGCTGAAGCGAGGCCGCCTTTCCTCATCTTCTTTCTTTTCTCAAAATTGTGTCTTGACACTGCCACCGGCTTCGCATAGTATCACTTGAGCTTATTCTTAAAATTGTTAATTTTGCCGAGGTTGAGAGGGGAAAACGTCCGAAGAAGAGTTCATTGAGATTTTTTCAGACGAGTGATTTTACCGCTTAAATTTTTCTTGATGAACAAAGAGAGACTTAAAATAAACCTCTTGTTTTTGTTATTCGCAAAAACCTCTCGCCTGTGAAAAAAATCTATTATTAAAGGCATTGGGAACTGTGCATGAAGGCCGTAACGCTTCAAAGCGAGCCACAACGCTCATAACAGATTAAACATGATAGAAGCCGAAAATTTAACTAAATATTACGGTCCGTTTTTAGCCATCGAGGATGTCAGTTTCAAGGTGGAAAAAGGTGAGATCGTTGGCTTTTTAGGACCGAACGGCGCGGGGAAGACCACCACCATGCGCATCCTGTCCGGATTCATTCCTCCGACCAGGGGGACAGCGCGTGTGGCCGGTTACGATATCCATTCTCAGTCCCTCGAGGCTCGAAGACGTATCGGCTATCTCCCTGAATCCGTCCCTCTTTACAAAGACATGACCGTGGAGTCTTTTCTGCGTTTCTATGGCACGATCAGAGGCATGGGAAAACGCCGCCGCGAGGCCAGGATTCAGGAAGTGATGAGTATCTGCAGAATCGACCGTTACGCCCGGACCCATATCCATAAACTCTCCAAGGGTTACAGGCAACTGGTCTGCGTGGCTCAGGCCATCCTGCACGAACCAGAGGTTTTAATTCTTGATGAACCCACCATAGGTATTGACCCGAGGC
>CAZVRN010000311.1:0-3789 GCA_964629485.1 uncultured Thermodesulfobacteriota bacterium
CCATGTACACCGCCGAGGAACTCGAAGCCCTGGCCAAAGACACGGGCCTGACCACCTTGATAACCTTTGACATGGTCCTGCCCAATGTCCGGGCCTTGTGCCAGGCGGTTGAGCTCAGGCGGGTTATCGTGACCAAGGTCACTGACTATATAAAGGGCATGCCGCCCAGCAGCGCCAAAAGCCTCGAACTCGAACCGGGATGGCACCATTTCTCAACGCTCATTGAAAACTGCACCGACACAAAGCGGCCCAGGGTCGAAATCAAACCGGAAGACCCGGCCACCCTCCAGTTCACCGGAGGCACGACCGGCATCCCGAAAGGCGCAATCCTTACCCATTTCAACCTGATCGCCGCCACCCTCCAGGTCGCGCTCTGGGGCAACGCGACTATGCTGAGGAGGTCGCCCGAGAGCCTCAACGTGCTGGGTGTTTTACCTTTCTTTCATGTGTACGGCCTGGTCGTGGTCATGAACTGGGCCCTCTTCAACTGCGCCACCCAGATCCTGGTTCCCCGTTTCGAACTGGATGAGTTCATGGACCTATTGGGCCGATACGATGAAATCAGCTTCTTCCCTTCTGTGGCGACCATGATCAACGCCATCATAAACCATCCCAAGGCTGGGGAATTGAACCTGGGCAAGAAACTCGGCGTCTTGAACTCCGGGGCCGCCCCGATTGCGGTGGAGCTCATCGAACAGATCAAAGACATGGGGATTTTCTTCAGCGAAGGCTGGGGCATGACTGAAACCACATCTCTCGGGATTTCCAACCCGCAGCTCGGGTTGAAAAAAACCGGCAGTATCGGCATCCCCTTCCCGGATACCGACGTCAGGCTGGTGGACGTGGAAGAAGGCAGGGAGGATGTAAAGCCGGGTGAGCCGGGCGAGATCCTGATAAGGAGCCCCCTGGTCATGCAGGGCTACTGGAACAATCCCGAGGAGACCGCCAAGCAGTTAAAGGACGGCTGGCTCTACACCGGCGATATCGCCATCAGGGATGAGGATGATTACTTTTTTATCGTGGATCGCAAGAAGGACATGATCATCGCCGGAGGATACAATATTTACCCAAGGGAGATAGACGAGGTTCTTTACCAGCATCCCAAGATTGCGGACGCCGTGGCTGTCGGAGTCAAGGATCAGTATCGCGGTGAAACGATTAAAGCCTTTGTGGTGCTGAAGGAGGGAGAGTCAGCCACCGAGGATGAGATCATCACTTTCTGCCGTGAAAAACTGGCTGCCTACAAAGCACCTAAAATGGTCGAGTTCCGGGATTCTCTGCCTAAATCGACCGTGGGAAAAATCCTGAGGAAGATCCTTAGAGAAGAAGAATCCAATAAGAGCTGATGCTTTTGTTTATGTAAGCCGGGGGCTTTTCGCCGGAAAGGTCCCCGGTTTTATTATTCGAGACCGCAACAAAATCACTGGTTTCAAAGAGGATTCTATTTCAGAAACGGTTTCAGGTTATTGAAGAGTATTTGATGGCCTCTTGCGTCAACATGGAGTTCATCGACAGCGATTTCCTCCATGTTCACTTCCTCGGCAAAGGGAACCACCAGATGAACGTTCGGAAATGCCCGGGCCACTTCCCGGTAAATACTGTTATAGAGGTTGATATTTTCTGTAATGTGCGGGCTTTTGCTCACGAACAGTTTTGTGACCCTGGAAATTAAAAAGGCGATGACCTTGACGTTCATTTTCCGGGCCCTTTCAAAGTAGTTCGTTAAATTGGCCCGGAAATTCTCAGGGCTGACATCCGTGATCCTGGGATTTCGGCCGCGTTTTTTTTTGATGAAGTTCACATAATTAAGTCTATAGCGACGCGGGATGATCCGGTTCAGAAAAAAGTACTCAAATCCTGTTTTTTTAAACAAACGCGGCGCGCATTCAGTCATGCCGAGCTGTAAAATGACCATGTCCGGTTCATACATTTCCAGAAGATCTACTCCGCCGCCGCCTTCGGTGATCAGCCTGAGCGAGGTGGAGCCCCGGTCTGGTCTTTCTAAAACGTCATATTCAGGGAAGGCCTGTTTAAGCAAATAAATCCAGGTTTCCTCGTATTTCACCCCGGGCCTGGGCATGGCCATCGAGTCGCTGATTATCAAGACCCTTTTGCCTTTTTTCATTTCCGCTCGACCCTTTTGCCATTATAGTACATCCCAACTATGCCTGATTTTACAGCTCCGGGCAAGCCTCATTAAGCCTTTCCTTCAAGCGGGTAAACCTTTTCTGTTGACGGTTGTTCCTTATTCCCATGGCCAGAGCTTTCTTGGAACCGACTATCACCACCAGTTCCCGTCCCCTGGTCACGGCGGTGTATATCAGGTTGCGTTGCAGAAGCAGATAATGCTGGGGCAGGAGCGGAATAACCACGGCCGGGTATTCAGACCCCTGGGATTTGTGGATGGAGATGGCATAGGCCGGGACAACCTGATCCAGGTCGGCATAATCGTATCTCACCTCCTGCTCGTTAAAGGAAATAATAACCTCCTGCATCTCCTGATCGATCCTGACGATGCGGCCGATATCCCCGTTGAACACCTCTTTTTCGTAATCGTTTCGGATCTGCATAACCTTGTCCCCCTCCCGGAAGACCTTCCCCCCACGGCTCAGGCCGCCTTTTCCCGGGTTAAGCGCCTCGGCCAGTTTCATGTTCAGGTTTTGCGCGCCCACGATACCCCGGTACATGGGAGTGAGGACCTGGATGCAGTCCACGGCGTCAAAACCGAAACGGCCGGGGATACGGCTTCGCGTGAGCTCAATGATAATTCTGAGAACCTCCTCCGGGTCTTCCTGCTCGATAAAATAGAAATCATCCAGTTCCTTTTTATCAGGAGGGTTCAAATCGGGCATCAGACCCCGGTTGATTTTATGCGCATTGACGATGATCGAGCTTTTTTTGGCCTGGCGAAAAATCTCTCTCAACCAGACCACAGGCACGGCCCCGGACGAAATAATATCGTACAGCACGTTCCCCGCGCCGACCGAGGGAAGCTGGTTCATGTCTCCGACCAGGATGAAAGTGGCCCCAGGAGGCACCGCCTTCAAAAGGTGGTGCATGAGCGTCACGTCTAGCATGGAAGCCTCGTCCACAATCAGCAGGTCGCACTGCAAAGGCTCCCGGCTGTTTTTCTGAAAGCCTCCTTTGCGGACGTTATATTCCAGCATGCGGTGAATCGTTTTGGCTTCAAATCCGGTGGCTTCGTTCATCCTTTTGGCCGCCCGCCCCGTTGGAGCGGCCAGCATCACGGAAACGCCGATTCTTTTGAAAATCCTTATGACCGCGTTGATCAGGGTGGTCTTCCCGGTGCCCGGCCCGCCGGTGATCACCAAAACCTTATCGGCGGCGGCGCGCTTGACAGCCTCAACCTGCCCGCGGGCCAGGCGGATATCAAGCTGCCGCTGTATCCATTCAACAGCCTTTTCAGCGTTAATTTTTCGAATGGACTTCGGCGCGTTTATAAGCGTTTTCAAGCTCTCGGCCACGCCGGTCTCACTCACGTGAAACGGCGTTAAATAGACCGCTTTGTTATTTTTCTCCGGCTTCTCCTTCTCGTCCGGGTCTTCGATAACGATGTGCCCTTCGAGGGAAGCGGACTCAAGGGCCTCAAGGACAACCTCCCGCTCCACGCCCAGGATTTCCCGGCATTTCCTGATCAACGGCTCATAAGGATAGTAGACGTGACCTTCATCGGCCATTTGATTGAGGGTATATACGACGCCCGCTTTCGCCCGCAGCTTTGAATGCTTGGGAAAGCCCAGCTTCTCCGCAATGGCGTCAGCGGTCAGA
>CAZVRN010000312.1:0-3783 GCA_964629485.1 uncultured Thermodesulfobacteriota bacterium
CAACAAAGTCAAAAGCACTCGGGTGCCGCTGAACGAGATTACCATGTGGTGCGGCTTCGATTAATAACGCAAAAACTATTAATTAAATTTTATTATGAGATTAGGAGAAAAATAATATGGGACAGGTTATCGAACTAGCGGAAAAACTCTGGCAAGGTGATGAAAACACCTATACCAACCATCCTTTTGGCCCTCCACATGCTTTGGAACAACTTACTCAAGGTACCTATTTTTACAAAGGCTTCGCTAATACCGTCATACGGGAGACTGACGGAGGTCTTATCATTATTGACCCGGCCGCCACTTTTGACGAGCAAATCAAGTTTGACGCGATCCGCGCTGAACTAAAGCAGCACTTGGATACCGCTATTTATACGCACGGACATGTCGATCATGTGTTTGGGGTTTCTTTGTACGCTGAAGAGGCTAAAACGAACGGTTGGCCTCTCCCGAAAGTTATCGCCCATGAGGCCATGCCGGCACGGTTTCAGCGTTATCGGGAATCTCAACCATGGAATGCTATTATCAACCTGCGCCAGTTTCGAGGCGGCTCCGGTGAGGCTCGATTTCCAACGGAATTCTATCCACCGGACATTACTTACCAGGATCACTTGACAGTCAACGTTGCTGGAATCAGGGTTGAACTTCACCACGCGCGCGGCGAAACCGATGACCATACCTGGGTCTTTTTTCCTGATAACGGTGTACTCTGCACAGGGGACCTTTTTATTTGGAGTGTCCCGAACGCGGGGAATCCTCAAAAGGTCCAGCGTTACGCCAGAGAATGGGCGGTCGCTTTACGGAAAATGGCGACGCTCAAGCCTGAATTCCTGGCGCCAGGTCATGGATTTCCGATCATAGGGGCGAAGCGAGTTCAACAGGCCCTGGAAGATACGGCCGCTCTCCTTGAATCCATCCACGAACAAACATTGAAGCTGATGAATTCGGGAGCGACATTAGATACCGTAATTCATAGTGTTAAGGCTCCGGAGAAACTTCTTGAAAAGCCTTACCTACAGCCGGTTTATGACGAACCTGAATTTATCGTGCGCAATATCTGGCGTTTTTACGGCGGATGGTACGATGGCACGCCATCGCATTTAAAACCAGCCCCTGAAAAAGAAATAGCCGATGAAATTGTCAGGTTGGCAGGCGGAGCAGACAAACTGGCGGCCAGGGCCGAAGAACTTGCCAAGTCCGGTGGCCTGCGGTTGGCCTGCCACTTGGCTGACTGGGCCTGTCTGGCATCACCTGATGATCCCGAGATTCGTAAAGCAGCTTATAACGTCTACACGGCACGGGCGGAAGCGGAAACATCAACAATGGCTATGGGGATTTACCGTTCGGCTGCCAGACAGGTTGGAGATGAAAACCAGTCCAAAAAACTTGAGGGTGGTATTTTTCGTGTGCAGGCTCGACGAGGTAAAAAGGCCTCTGGTACATGATATTCTCAGGTTGTCTCAAAATTGGTGCCTTGGCCTAAACCACGGAAAAAAAATTTAGTCCACCGGAATATATTAAACATTTTGAGGACTTAATTTTTTGTACAATAATGAGTTAGGGTAAACAAGCTTTTTTGAGATAGCTTCTAAAGTACTCTAAGGGTATGTTTGAAGGGAGTTTAAGCGCTCTTCTTTTACGCTGAGCCACCGCTAGAGGTTACTGGAGCTTGCTTTTTGGAAGCCGGGTAAACCAGAAATGTGCCTATTGCTTTGGCGATCAGTTTTTTCCCCTGTTTGACTTCTGATTCCAGCGTCGCAATTCTGTTACCCTTATGTATGATCCGCGTGTCACAGGTCAGGGTTCCTGAAGACACAGCCAAAAAATATGATATTTTTATTTCCACAGTCGTACAAAGTTCGTTACGGTCCAGAAGGAGAGCAAGCGCGCCGCCCATGCCTGTATCCGCCATCGAATAAATAGCCCCCCCATGCAGAAAATGGTAAGGGTTCAGCAGGTCCTGGTTAACTTCCAGGGTGCATCGACTGTACCCGGGCTCAAACTTGATGAAATTTAGGCCGATCAGTTCACCGAATGGATGGGATTCTTTTATTAATCGTGATGAAGTTTTTCTTTTCAAGATTATACTGTCTTTCTGGGCAAAATGATATAAAAGCGTTTCGGGGTTTTATTCCTTATTCGTTTTTAACTATTTCATCAAGAATGATTTCAATTTTTTTAGGATTGCCAATTCCGCAAACGCAGGGTTTCACCAGCAGTTTAGCGCCTTCTTCGCTGGTCATCCTGCCTTTTCTTATTTTTTTGACAATGTCTTTGACCAGGTAAGGGGAAATTAAAGCGTGGCCGCACTGCGTCGTGATCTTAAGAGTGTTTTCATCCGGCAGTCTATCAGTCCGGCCGAAGACGCCCAAAGAAATATGGTATGTATGCTCTTTCATCTTACTGGCCGAACATACCTCCCGCACGTCCCGAAAAAGCCCGGAAAGGACGACAGAGACCCCCAGTTTTTTTGATTTTATTTCTTCAATTACGCATTTTACGTCTTCATTATTGTTAAATACCGCAGTGATAATTCCCGCCCTGGCTGATGTCGCTATAATTGTTTCGTCATCCGCTCCAAAAGGAGCACCCATGATGTTATCCGGTTTATACTTTAATATCGTTCTGGTAATCTCCTTCATGGCATCCTGCTTTTGAGCTTTTTGCTTTTGCTGCGCCATGCAGAGGATAATTATTTCGTCATTTGGCCTGTCTTCTGAAAGACCTCTCCTATTTAAGGTATGGGTCATTACTTTTCCTTTAAACCAGTGCCATGCCGATATTGACTTTACCGTTGGGATACGGGTTTAACTTGTGCTCCTTCAGGCGTTCTAAAAAACCGGAATTTCCGTTTTCATCGGCACGGGATATGACACTCATCGTAGTAACAGTTTCTAATTCGGTGTTCAGAAATGACCGCAGCTCGTCAATAAAACTGATGGCCTTATTTTCAGGAACAAGAAATTCGACAATAGCGCTAAGAACTTTTTCTTTAAGAATTTCAGGCCGCAATGCTCCTGTCTTGCGGTCCGCAATCAAGGGGATAACCGGGTTGTCGTCTGCGAATACGACACCCATTGAGGTAACCTTGCGAATTACTTTATCCAGATCACTCAGATAGGCTCCCAGACCCGGGCGGCCCAATTCAACAGAAAATCCTATTTTGCCGCGGGTAAAGTTGTTCGTGACATCATTTGTCTTCATTTCTTCGGTGCCTCGTCCTCCAATGCCAGTGCTTTCGTGTGTTACTGTGGGGTCGGAGAACACGGCCCTGATAATTCTTGGATAAGGTATCTCCTTTACCTGCATGATGGCATTTTCAGGACAAATACGAAATCTTTGACAGACACCGCATTCCACGCAGGCTTCGTAGTCAATAATGACCTCTTTATTTTGTAGAAGAATTGCATTCACGGGGCAAACAGGAAGGCAGTCGAGACATCTCTTACAAAGATCCTTATCAATGTACATCCGCTGCTAATCTCCTTTTTTCCGGTAGCCTGCGGCAGTCGTCTTCACGCCTGGTTCAATTCAGCCAGTTTTTGAATCGGTTTGTTAATTTTTTCCCGTGATCTTATTTGCCGCAGTTTGTATTTTGAATTACTAACAAAATATGAATTTAATGTCAATGAAACCTGACGCTATATAGCTAGTACATAATATGACCGGTGCAATTAGCACATCACGTGTCCGCTTTTGCGGGGAGGCATTGTACAAGTTAAACCATGGAGGGAAAGCCATAAAGTTGTCTCTATTTATGTTTGAAATTGCAGTATCCACCTG
>CAZVRN010000313.1:0-3779 GCA_964629485.1 uncultured Thermodesulfobacteriota bacterium
AAGGTTGCACTCTACCGCTGAGTTATTCCCGCTTTGGTGGGTTCTCAATATACGCTTCCCGGGCTATTTTGTCAAGTTTGTCTTCTTAATCAATAAAGCGGTTTTTTTTGAACAGGAAAAAATATTGGCCACTCGAATTCCATGGGTAGTTCGTCCTGAAACAAATGGGTTTGATCGTAGTATTATTTAAGGTCTTTTAAGGATTTCCTGGAACCCATTTGGAAAAATGCGTGACCTAACGTATCAGTTAGTGATATAAGATAAAAAAATGCGGGCTAAAGTCAAAAAAACCATAGAAAATAATAAGGTTAATTCCGGATGACTTGAGTATAATCAACTGTTTGGTCTCCAACTAGGCCGTTTGGTCGGTGGTGTTGTCTTGAGTCCTATTTTCAGCGCCTGGGAATTGGCATCTGAACCAGGAAGTTTTATCAGGAGTTTCACAATGAAAACAATCCGTGGGAAGATAACTGTTTTTTTCGCCTTGTGCCTTGTGTTTATAGGGGCGCTGACAGGGCTGTATTATGAAAACACCATGGCCCTCAGAAAGAAGCTCGTTATCATGGAAAATTTTGACGATCTATTAAATGATATCCTGGAACTGAGACGCTATGAAAAAAATTTCACCTATTACCACGACACGGCCAGCCTTAACGAGAGTGCATCATATTTTTTCAAGATTGAAAGTGCAAGTAAAAAATTTAGCAAAGAAATTAAGCAAGTTGCTACTCCGGAAGAATATGCGAAGTTCAAACGGGATATGGCCGATTATAAATATATCCTTGAGCTGAACTTGAAAAGCCTCGGGGCTGCCTCCGGCAATATTACCATAGAATTAATCAGAGCAAAAGGCAAGGCACTGGTGGATTTCGCCCAAAACCTTATCAAAGAAAAACGTATGCGAATCAATCGGATACTGTATCGCAGCCTGATCATCCCCTTGGCCTCCATGGTTGCTTTTGTTTTGCTCATCATAGTGGTATTTCAGTTTGTAAATCGTGGTATTCTGAAACCTCTTTCTCTCCTCGAGCATGCGACAGAGGAAGTGATAAAAGATACTTTTACCCCCATTTCCTATCCGGCGGAGAAGAAAGATGAAATTTCACGCTTGATAGGGGCCTTCAACAAAATGGCCCAGGAACTCGAATCAAGGCAGGAGCAACTGTTGCAATCCCGCAAGTTGGCCTCAGTGGGAACTTTGACGTCTGGCATAGCGCATGAATTAAACAACCCCCTCAACAATATCTCCCTAACAGCGGAAACACTGCAATCGGGGTATCGGGACATGTCTGATGAGGAGATGAATGAGTTGATTCGTGATATCCTGACTCAGGCGGACAGGGCGAGCCAGGTCGTAATGAATCTTCTGGAATTTTCCCGGATGGAAAAATCTTTCTTAAGGCGCCTCAATATCAAAGAGGTTATTGACAACGCGCTCAAACTTATAAAAAATCAGATAATGATTACCGGCATAAAGCTGGAAAAGGAAGTTCCGGATAACCTGCCTCCAATAAAAGGCAAGAGGCAGGACCTTGAACAAGCTTTCCTGAATATTCTTATGAATGGCATGCAGGCCATGAATGACGGGGGAGTGCTCGGCGTTAGAGTCGGTCTGGGACCAAAGGGTTATATAAGGATCGATCTTTCAGATACTGGTGTCGGTATAAAAGCGTCCGATATGGAACATATTTTTGATCCTTTTTTCACCACCAAAGACGTGGGAAGAGGGACTGGTCTTGGATTATCATTAGTGTACGGAATTGTAAGGAACCACGGCGGCTATATTGAGGTGAAAAGCAAGGTCAACGAAGGCACAACGTTTTCGATTTACCTGCCGGTGGCCCCAGATGAGGATAAAGAACAGGTTTTTGCTGCAGATGACCAGAGTAGCGATCATTGATGATGAAAAAATAGTTTCAGAACGACTGAAAAAGGTTTTTGACAGCGATGGCTACGAAACCGAATTTTTTCAGATGGGCATACCTTTCTTAAAACGCATGTCTGAGAAACCTTTTCATTTGGTATTTCTGGACCTAGGCCTTCCCGATATTGACGGCATGGATATCCTCTCACGGCTTACGAAGCATTATGAAGGAGTGGAGGTTATCATTATCACCGGTCGCGGTTCTATCGATTCAGCTATCGAAGCCATCAAAAAAGGAGCTTATCACTATGTAACCAAACCCTTTAAGCTGGATGAAATTCGGTCCCTTGCCAGAGGCGCCAGCGAGAAAATTAGCCTGTGGGAAGAAAATCATAGGCTGCGGGAAGCCCTGGGAACTGCTGACTTTGTTAAAGACCTCATAGGCACCGGCGCACGAATGCGCGAGTTGTTTTCTATGATCAAAAAAGTCGCAATAGTCGACTGCAATGTCCTTCTCCAGGGAGAAAGCGGCACTGGAAAAGAACTCGTGGCCAGGTCCATCCATAAGTTGAGCATTAGAAGAAAACATCCATTTGTCTCATTCAACTGTGGCGGCTTTACCGAGGAATTGATCAGCAACGAACTCTTCGGCCATGAGAAGGGAGCCTTTACGGGTGCGACCGCCACCAAGATTGGTCTCTTGGAATCGGCTGCCGGGGGAACCGTTTTCCTCGACGAAATTGGAGAAATGCCTCCATCCATGCAGGTGAGGTTGCTTCGTGTAATTCAGGAAAAACGAATCCTGAGGGTTGGAGGGACCAAACCGATCGACCTGGATATCCGGATCGTAGCGGCAAGCAACAGAGACATAAAAGAGGCCTGCAGAGAAGGAAGGTTCCGTGAAGATCTCTTCTACCGTTTAAATGTTGTAACGCTTACCCTTCCAAGACTCTCTGAAAGGAAGGAAGATATTCCTCTGCTTATTTCAACTTTCATTCGAAAATACAGTCGTCCGTTTGGGAAAGATACGAAAAAGATATCTCCCCAGGCCATGGATATTCTTATGCAGTATGATTTTCCAGGCAATGTACGTGAGTTGGAAAATATAATTCAGCGAGCAGTGGCGTTATCAGAAGGGGAGGTCATTGAAGTAGAAGATTTACCTCCGGATCTCCAGAAACTTGAATTCAACACATTAGACGGTGAAGGGTTGCTTACACTTGAAGAAATGGAAAAGCAGCATATTATGACCGTCCTGGAAAAAACTGGTGACAATAAAACCCTGACAAGCAAAATTCTTGACCTGCCTCGGACCACTTTATGGAGAAAGATGAAAAAATACGGTCTAATTAAAACCTGAAATTTTTTTTCGTATTTTCCTCTTTTTTCATTTTGAAACATTATTTTCCCCTATTTTTACTTATCTCTTTGTTTTTTTTACTTATTTCATTAATGAGTAAATACGTTTCACATTGAAATAAAAATGCAAGAAATTAACTAATCACATCTGTTAACCTCCTTAAATTTCAATAGTTTTTTGTTGGCTCATATTTTGCTCCCAAGAGATCCATGAGGTAGAGTTCATGGAGAAAATCTTGGTTGGAATTGACCCGCAGAAAACGAATATTTGGGCGGGTATCCACGCCCTCAATCTGGCAAAACGAACCGGGGCCAAAGTTTCATTTCTCCTGATCATTGATCCAAAATCAAGAGAATTAGGCCAAGATTCTGAGACTGAGATCAGAGCTGCTATGGAAGAAAAAATTGAACCACTAATTGAGGGGGCTAGGTCTGAAGGTATTGCAGTTGATTATTATTTGGCGTATGGCAGCTACGAAACTGAATTGGTCAAATTTGTCCAGGAGAATAAAATCACCCTTCCGCTGATTTATGCGTTGCGAGATGCGCAACCGGC
>CAZVRN010000314.1:0-3773 GCA_964629485.1 uncultured Thermodesulfobacteriota bacterium
CCATATTATTTAAATTGTCGGCTATGGATTTACCCGCTCTCGGTTCCGGCCGGGGATAAGTTTTTCGAGTGGTCTTTTCGTAGGCCCTGATAAGAGCGTTAGCCACGTCGCGCATGTTCTGCGGACGTTCGTTCGGGTCCGGCTTCAAGCAGTAGCGTAAAAGGTCTACCAGGGGATCCGGCATCTCCGGGATATAGCTCTTTCCAGGGCCTGAGCGAACATATTCCTCCAGTATTTCCGGGGCGATGGTACCGGATTTCCAGGAACGCTCTCCGATAAACATTTCCAAGACAGATAAAGCCCAGCTCCAGAGATCAATTTTTGGGGTCAAGTTTCCGCCAACGGCCTGTTCCGGGGCAAAGTAGGCCGGGGTGCCAATGACCAGACCGGTGTCCTTTTGGCCTTCTTCGTCCGATGCCATCTCTGGCTCTTCGGCCCGGGTTCTGGCTATGGCCAGACCAAAATCAGTGACCTTGGCCACACCCGCCCTGGTCATCATCACATTGGCCGGCTTGACGTCCTGGTGAATCAAACCCCGCTCATGCGCATAGTCCAGGCCCCAGGCAAATTGAATGGCTATATCAATAAGACGTTCCAGGATTTGATCCGGCTGTCCCACGTAAAGCCGGGGCAGGTTGTCACCTTCAGCCCTGATCCAATCCTTGAGACTCCCTCCGCTCACATATTCCGCAAAGACGTGAGGGAGATCCCGGATTCGGCGAACATAATAACAGCTCACAATGTTCGGATGCAGGCCCAGGTTGACCCAGGTGGTGGCCTCACGCTCAAAACCGTCTACTCCCCCGGCCGCGCTCACGGCCTGAACCTTGGGCACCTTCATGGCCAGGTCCATGTCCCAACCGCGGTGGTGAACCTTGTATACCTTGCCCATACCGCCTTCACCCAGGACGCCGGTCACCTCATAAAGGTCCATGATAACGTCGCCGCTGGCCCAGGCGGCGCCGGGTTTAATATCGCCGTTGCCTTGAGCCGCGGGTTCCCGAGGTTCTTCTTCCCGCCCGCCGTGGCCATCTTTGGCCGGCGGTTCAATCTTAAATTTTTTCCCGCAGTTGCTGCATTTACTGATTTTTCCAAGGTATTCCGGCGGAAGATTGCGGTACCTGGTTTGGCAGTGAGGACAAATTGCTTCAAAAGACCGGTCGCTTTTCTGATGGACCGTCTCAAGGCGAAAAGCAGCACCGCAGTTTGGACATTTAACCGGTTTACCAACTAGTTCAGGCGAAACATTTGTAATTAAGGCGCCGCAGTTTTGGCAAGTAGCGGTGTTTGGCACTTCAATCCCCTTTGAGAAGCCGCCTAAATTTTATCAACGCGTTCTCAAACTCCTGCATTTTTCAAAAACAGACCGCCTCAGATAACACCCTCCAAGGCTCGTTTGAATTCGATAGCCGACTTGAAGGTAATGGTAGGCTGATCCACCAGGGCCAGGTCGATCACACCGGCTACTTTTTCCGGGATTGAGGGATCACGCTCGCGTATGGGCACCGGCGGGGACTGCAAAACGGTTCGCCACGGATCTTGGCCCTTTTTGAATTCACGGGCAAAGGTGCCTGTCAGGAGGTTGTACAGTGTGGCGGCGGCAGCCCAAACATCGACATCCGGTTTGGCGTACTTGAAATTGATGACCTGCTGCCGGGGCATGTATACGGGCGTTCCCCCGACCGTCCCGGTCCGGGTCTGCCCGCTCAGGCCGGCCGTGTCAAATGCTTTGCCCACTCCGACGTCAGCGATTTTAACCACTTGGCTGTTTTCAGTATTCAGAAGCAGGAGATTCGCGGGCTTGATGTCGCGATGAACCAGGCCGTGTACTTCCTCGGTGCGCCCGTCAGGGAGCGTGAGATCATGGATTTCAACAGTATGGATGTATTCCAGGCCTTCAAGAACCTGGAAAATGATCTTCACGGCTTCATCAAGAGGGAGTTTCCCGCCTCTTGCGTCCCTGAGCTTGTCCACGCTGCCGCCGTTGCAGTACTCCAGGCTGAAAAAAAAGAGTCCGGCGAATTCTCCAAACTCTATCAGTTGAACAACGTTGGGATGTGACAGGTTCTTTGTAATTTTCACTTCACGTAAAAATCTCTGCCTGGCGCTTTCATCCACTGCGACTTCCGGGAGCATCATCTTCAAAGCAACTTCCTGCCCGGTTTCATTGTGCCGCGCCAGGTAAGCGACACTGGAAGTGCCTCGACCGAGTTTGCTGACAATCGAGTATCCCTTAAGGGCTTTAAGCCTGTCTTCACCTTCATCCGCCTTAGCCACCAGCATCTTGATAATTTGAGAGGGTTTTGACCTGCAGTCACGGCAGATATAAAGGCCCGGCCGGTTTTCACCCGCCTCTCCAGACACATCCCGGCCGCAAATGGCGCAAGTCTTTGCTTGACCCCCAGCCGGTGCATCCGCCTCGGCCTGCTTCCTGGGCGGCGCATCCGTCTCGGCCTGCTCTCTCTTTTTCCGGCAATTTTCGCAACGGTAGGTTTCGCCCTTTAAGCGCAGTTTTTCTTTTTTTTCTTCAGGAATTTCCTTTGAACAATCCACACAAACAGCCGCCGGATGAATCTCGACCCGGAAGGTTGTGCCTCCCATCTGTATTTCATCGCCGTTCTTGAGGTCATATTCCGGGAAGGCGTCTCGCTCAACCTGATCGGGCGCCTGGTTTTTTTTGCGCTGTCCTATTTTGCGTCCGTTGACAAAGGTGCCATTCAAGCTTCCGAGGTCCCGCACGCGAATATCCGGAGGATTGATGTCCAGGAGGCAGTGGTGGCGCGAAATGAGCTGATGGTCTTTGTCATCCGGAAGGCGGGGGTCACAATCTTTTTCACGGCCCACGATGCAGGTTGTACGCTCGTCAAAGGTGTAAACTTTGCCTTTAAGCTTGCCTTGAATAATACGGAGTTTAATCTTGGCCGGCATAAACGCTCCTCAACCGGAAGTGGCTTGACCCTGATTCATAGAATCACTTTGACAAGACAGGCTTAAACCTTTTTATTCAGTTGCCCGAAAAAGCCTGCCTGAATTAATGCAAAATCATTCAGATCACACTTTTCCAGCCTTCATCCAGTTTGGCTATCTTACCATATTTCTAAAAATTTAGAAACAGGTCATGAAACTGTCTGCTACTTATGGGTTTCATTTCAGGTGAACCGGTCAGACGGCAAATATTCACTGTTTTAGGAGTAACTACTTGATATTACGGACCGGGAAGGGACGATCAGGTCAGTTTGGCCAGGTTTTCGCGCGCCCAATCCAGGGTGGGGTCGAGTTTCAAGGCCGACTGGTAATAACGAACCGCCTCTTTGACTTTACCCAGCTCCCGGTAGTTCGAAGCGATATTGGCGTGATCAATGCCTGAGCCGGGATCAATCTTCAGAACCTGTTTAAAAGACTCAATGGACTTCTCGTGCTGTTTGGTCTTGAAAAAACAGAAACCCAGTAAATTAAAGGTGTCCTGCCGCTCGGGATCCAGAGCGGCTGAACGTTCGAGATAGTCGATGGCTTTTTTGTAGTCCTCGAGGTCTTTGTAAGCCAGGCCGAGGTAAGTCAAGATACCGGGCAAGTCCTGATCCCGGGGGTCCATATCCATGGCCCGTTTTAAAAAATCAATGGCCTCTGTGCAACGCCCCTGCTCCAAGAGGGCCTGCCCCTGGAAGAATTCCAGAAAGTAGCTGTCAGGATAAAGCTTTCGAATTCGGTCCAGTCCCGCGGTAATCCGCTCAAAATCCTCATCCTGGGAAATGATTTTTGCCGCAAAGAAGGGG
>CAZVRN010000315.1:0-3765 GCA_964629485.1 uncultured Thermodesulfobacteriota bacterium
TATATGGTAAAGGTCCTTTTCAGAGAGTGGATCAAGTACGGCAAGCACCGGCAGCCGGCCGATAAACTCGCTTTCAAAACCATACTCTATCAGGTCCTCCGCCCGGCAGTGGTGAAGAAATTTCGCATCCTTGTCCGGGCTGGAAATATCGGCCATGAAACCCATGCCATGGGATTGAAGGCGTTTTTTAATAATTTTAGTCAGTTCCGGGAAGGCCCCGCTCACGATAAAGAGGATGTTTTTAGTATTGATGGTCCTTTTTTCGCGTTTTCCCGTACGGCGGTAACGCTCCACCGCCTGAAGCTGAGAAATGGGGTCATGCGGAACCTTGAGATCAACATCGGTTTCTTCCATGGGTTTGAGCAGGGCTCTCTGAACCCCGGTCCTGGATACGTCCGGGCCGATCAGGCTGTGGCTTGCGGCTATCTTGTCAATTTCATCAATGTAGATGATGCCATGTTCGGCCAGCTCTTTGTCCTCGCCGGCCTCGTGATAAAGGTCCCGGACCAGGTCTTCCACATCGCCGCCGACATACCCGGTTTCAGAAAATTTGGTGGCGTCGGCCTTGACAATGGGTACGCCGAGTTTCTGGGCGATAAGCTTGACCATATAAGTCTTGCCCACGCCGGTGGGGCCGATCATCAGGATATTGTTTTTTACCTGCCCCACACTGCGGCCGCTGAGGGACTTTGACAGACGCCGGTTGAACTTGGCCCGGTTAAAATGCGTGCATACCTTGGTGGCGATGATGGTCTTGGCTTCATCCTGTTTAATAATGTACTGGTCCAGATACTCTTTGAGTTCTTCAGGTTTAAGATCAAAATTCACCCGGTCCAAAAGGGAAGTTTTTTCTTCCTTGCCGTCCATGTCGCTTTTGTTTTTTTCAGGCCGTGTAATCAGAGGTGAAATAACCTTCACCCTATCCCCGTATTTTTTGGAAAGGTAATCTGTCAGTTCTTTCTGTAAATCTTTTGGTCCAGGCAGATCAGAGTCATCATTCATTTTACTTTATCCAATAGGACTGAAAGTCCCTATTTTCGCTTTAAATCGAATAAAAAGTCTGCTTTTCGAAACTGAATTAAAGTATAATACCTGAACCTTATAATTGCAAGTCCGGCCCCTAAAGACTGTTGGGAGCACATGATATGACCGAATTATGTAGCACATGAGTTGACCGATCATGGATGATTCTTTTCAGGAGGATGATCCATGAAAGGAACAGAGGTGTTACAAGAGGTGAGGATGATGAGATTTGAAGAGGCATACTTAGGGTCTGCTGCTCGGCCTTGTCCTGGAAATCCTCGCCGGAGCATAGCGAAGGCAACGACTTCCAGGACAAATGGGATAAGCGGACAATATATTTGTTGCTGACAGATTAAAATGCAGGAAAAGGCTGGTTTACTATCTTTTTGCCCCGTATTTCTTTATTAAAAATTCCTTGCCCGTGATCGGGTAAAGCGCGCAGGTCAGCAGGTCTTCCTCTGTTTTGATAATCCCGCCGCACTCGGCTTTTACTTTTTCCAGTTCCGGTTCCAGGTAATCGCCGGGCCGTCCTGTAACCGGTGTTTCTCCACGTTTATATTTTTTCAAGGCCCTAGCCCGGACTTCCGGGTTGATTTCGGCGGGCGTTTTACCATACAGGCCGTAGCAGAGATCTTTGACCTCGTTGGTAATCAGCTTGTAGCGTCCGAACAGCACATTGAGTACAGCCTGGACACCTATGATCTGGGAGGATGGCGTCACCAGGGGCGGCATACCCAAATCTTCCCGTGTACGGGGAATTTCAGCATAAATTTCATCTATCCGGTCCAGGGCCTTGGACCCTTTGAGCTGGTTAACCAGGTTTGATATCATGCCGCCTGGAATTTGATGTTTCAGTACGCCGATGTCAATGATCGAAATGTGATTTTTGTTTAACAAATTAATATACTTGGGCGCAATAGACTCCAGATGTTCCCCTATTTTCATGAGCAGGTCGAGGTCAAGTTCGGGATCCCGCGGAGTCCCTTTCAGCGTCATCACCAGCGGTTCAATGGCCGCGTGCGAGGATCGGAAGGCAAAAGGAGACAGGCAGGTGTCAATATAATCCACCCCGGCTTCAATGGCTTTAATGTAGCACATGTCAGCCATACCGGAAGTGAAGTGCGTGTGCAGGTGAATGGGCACTTGAACGCTTTGTTTGAGAGCCTTGATCAGGTCATAAGCGTCGTAGGGCGAAAGCATACCCGCCATGTCCTTGATACAGATGGAGTCAGCCCCCATGTCTTGAATCTCTCTAGCCTTGTCCAGGTAATAGCCGATGTTATAAATGGGACCGCCCATTTTGGGTCCTGTCAGCGAGAAGCAGATAGTTCCTTGAAAATGTTTGCCGTTTTTTTTGATCGCCTCAACAGCAGTGTGGAAGTTTCTTAGGTCATTGAGTGCGTCGAACACGCGAAAGATGTCTATGCCGACCTGGCAGGCTTTTCCCACAAAGGCACGCACGACGTCGTCCGCGTAATGCCTGTAGCCCACAAGGTTCTGGCCGCGAAGCAGCATGGAAAAAGGTGTCTTTTTAATATATTTTTTTAATATCCGGGGCCGGTCCCAGGGATCTTCATTCAAAAAACGATGCATGGAGTCAAAGGTAGCCCCTCCCCAAACCTCCATCGCCCAGAAGCCGACCCGGTCCATCTCCCCGGCAATGGGAACCATGTCTTCAGTTCGCATGCGTGTGGCAAAAAGAGATTGATGACCATCCCGAAAGGTGAGATCCATAAACCGCACCGGATTTATATTTTCCATTTTTTCCTCCTCATAGCTTGAAAATACGGTCAAATTTACGGTGTTTTAAGGATACAAAGCTAATGAAGCAATCATCAGGCGAAGTATGAAGTATATCTGAGGCGATTGAAGTTGCTTTTTTATATTTTTTCTGGTTTTTAATAAAGCAATGATTTCATCTGATTTTCACCCTGAACAATACGTATGATTGTATGGGCTAAATTTACGGAATTTATTTTTTCACCATTCGGCGCATGGAATCAACCCCGCCGATGCATTTATTATTTTCAGCCGGTTCGATACTACAACCAGCCTTGCGCGCAGTCAAGGTAATATCGGGCCATATTTCTGTTATATTCTAAGACCCAGATGTTTCATTTATAAAATGATTGGCGCCCATACCATCATCCGGGGCTGATTTTAAAGCGGGAGGGGAAAATGGAACGTTTAGTCGTAAAGATACTTGGGAACGGCGGATGTATCAATAACGGACTGCCTTATAACGCCTTTTTGATCAATGGGCATTTTTTGTCGGAAACGCCCCCGGACGTCATGGTTTCTTTACAGAAGCTGGGCATTGATTTTGAAAAAATCGACACCATTTTTATCTCCCATTTGCATGGGGACCATACCTTTGGGATGCCGTTTTTTATTATTAACAAATGGGTGAACAGCCTGAAGGGAATTAAGGCATCTCCGTTAACCGTTCTCGGCCCGGAAGGTACCGAAGAGCATATTAAAAAAATCACCAGCGCCGCGTTTACAACATCACATCCAAGTTACGCCTGGCTTGAACAAAATATCAGGTACAAGATCATTGGCCGCGATTTTCAAATGACATGGAGTAATTTATCCCTCTCCTGCTTTGAGCTTCAGCATCTCGTTGAAACCTATGGCCTGCTGCTGCGCAGGGGTGAAGAACACGTTTTCGCCTACATTGCGGATACCAGTTGGTGCCCCCAGGTCGAACAGGTTTTAGCCGGAAAGCCTAAAATAGTGCTG
>CAZVRN010000316.1:0-3764 GCA_964629485.1 uncultured Thermodesulfobacteriota bacterium
GCCGCCAGAACCGAGGGCGTCATCCCCGCTCCGGAAACCAACCACGCCCTGGCCGCGGTCGTGCAGGTGGCCCGTGAGGCCAAGGAGGAAGGCAAGGAAAAAACCATTCTGGTAAACTGGAGCGGTCACGGCCTTATTGACTTGGCGGCTTATGACGCCTACCTTTCCGGCAAGCTGTCCGATTACGCTTTGCCGCAAGAGGAAATCGAAAGAGCCCTGAAAGCTATTGAGGGTCTGCCCAAGCCCCAGTAAGCAGGTTGTTTCTTTGTTAGACATAGAGACAGTATTCGACAAACTCGAAACCCGCTGCCCCCGTCTGGGGGGCGCGGTGCCATTTCATTACTGCCGTAAAGTCAATGACGGCCTGCCTTGCGACCGGTGCCTGATCTGCTGGGAACTTCATTTTCCAGTGGTGCGGTACTTCGAGAAAGTCCTGACCGGGGAAGAATGGGAAAGGGCTTTTGAGACGGTATCCAAATCCCGGCTGGAAAAAATTCTGAATATTGCCGGGCAGTTCCGGGAAAAAGAAAGCCGTCATTAAAATTGTTCATCTTAATGAAGACGCCCGGGCCTTAAGGCCCGGGCGTCTTTTTATACAAGTTAAAAACTCCGCCCCTTAGCTGAACTCATTGTCAGGCTTCTGCCATCTCAACAAAATCACTTATTTTGTAGAAGTTTTAATAGATTTTTTTTGAGACGGCTTCTAGTTTCTGTTGCCGAAAATCCGCAGGATCATCAGGAAGAGGTTGATAAAATCCAGATAGAGAGCCAGGGCCCCCAAGACAGCGGCCTTTGTTTCAGTCTCGGCGCCGGCAAAACCAGCCTGGGCCATTTTTTTAAGTCTTTGCGTGTCATAGGCGGTCAACCCGACAAAGATCAGGACCCCGGCGTATGTCACCAGCCAAAGGATCATTTCGCTTTGCAGAAACATATTGACCACTGAGGCGATGATAATCCCGAACAGGCCCATTATCAGGAAGCCGCCCCACGAGGTCAGGTCTTTCTTGGTCGTGTATCCGTAAAGGCTCATAGCGCCGAATGTTCCGGCCGTGACCAGGAAGGCGGATGTAATATTCGACTTGGTATAAACCAGGAAGATAAAAGAGAGGGTCAGGCCGTTGAGCAGGGAGTAGATGATGAACATAGTGCCTGCGGTCGAGGCTTTCATGCGGTGGGCCCGCCCGGCCAGGATGAAGACCATGGCCAGCTCTCCAAAAATCAGGCCGTAAAAAATAAGGGTATTGCCGTATATCAGGGCCTGCAAGCCCTCGTTTGATGCGGTTACATAGGCCATCACGCCGGTCAAGGCCAGCCCGGCAACCATCCAGTTGTAAACGCGGCGAATAAAGGCGCCTTCTATTTCCCGAATGCGCTCTTGACTGTGAATGTAGCTCTGTGTCATGTCACACCTCTTGATCGTCGGAAGTTATATATTTATAATACCAAAATTCTCCATAACGGGCAAGGATCGCGCCTTGGAACTGTTAGCAACAAATAATTTGTCCGCTTATCCCATTTGTCCTGGAAATCGTTGCTTTCGCTATGCTCCGGCGAGGATTTCCAGGACAAGGCCGAGCAGCGGACCCTATGCTGCGGCCCGTTTTTTCTTGTCAATGAAGTTCTCCTTCGACCGGACAGTTTATCTGCTCCCAGCATTGATGAAAAATTTTTATTGCTGAATGACGCCTGTTTGATATAATAGATTATGTTAGGCGGTATTCCTTGGGGGAACCGCACTGGCGAGATTGAGTGAAGGCGTGTTTTATTGAATTAAATCCGCTTGGAGCCGGAATGGACCGAGACGGGAAAAAGAGAAGATAATTGATCCTCTGGAAGGAAATCCAGGGGATTTTTTATTTTTCTGCCTGTCGCAGGAACTTAAGTCCCGGGCAAGCAATTGTAAGGATGGTAAGAATTCATCAAAAAAAGGAGTTGAAGCCATGAAACGGTGGTTAATTTTCAGCATATTGTGTCTTTTTATCTTTGCGGGCACGGCTCAAGCCGCAACCACAATAAAGCTGGGCCTGGTGACAAAGCCCGGTTCGGCCCAGAACATCTGTGCGGAAAAATTCAAGGAGCTTCTTGAGAAGCGTTCCCAGGGCCGCTTCGAGGTTAAAATTTTCCATAGCGGGTCATTGGGAACAGAGACCGAGATTCTCCAGCAAATCCAGATGAACGCCGTTCAGATGGGAATCATCACTCTCGGGCCTTTCGACGTCTTTGTGCCCGAGGTGAAGGTGGTGGCATTTCCTTTCATGTTCAAGGACAACGCCACGGTTGACAGAGTCCTGGACGGCCCCCCGGGCCAGGCCCTCCTGAAAACCCTGGAAAAAGCCGGGTTCAAAGGGCTGTCTTTTTCAGAAAACGGTTTCAGAAATTTAACCAATAACCGGCGGCCGGTTCATTCGGTTGATGACGTAAAAGGCTTAAAAATCCGGGTCATGGAATCCAATTTCCACAAGGAATTATGGCGCACGCTCGGAGCCAACCCCACGCCCATGGGATGGCCCATTTACACCGAGCTCCAGCAGGGAACCATTGACGGGCAGGAAAATCCCCTTTGGGTCATCTGGACCTATAAGCTTTATGAAGTTCAAAAATACCTTACCTTGACCGGCCATGTTTATTCTGCCCACATTGACGTGGCCAATCTCAAATGGTTTAACAGTCTTCCGGCCGGAGACCAGGCCATGATCACGCAGGCCATGAAGGAAGCCTCTCATTACCAAAGAAAATGGAACCGGAGTAAAGAGGCGGATTTTCTGGCCAAGCTCATTCAGGCCGGGATGCAGGTGGACCAGCACCCGGACCTTGACTCGTTCAAGGCGCGGGTGGCGAACATGAAAAATATGAAAATGTACCGGGACCCCGAGACCCGGCGGTTTTTGGATATGTTTTTAAAAGCCGCCCGATAAGATTTTCGCTGACCGACCCCGCCCTGAGGACGGGTTGAAACATGCGCTTTCTTTATCACATTCTGTCCTGGTTAAGTAACCGGGTAAACAGGCTGATCGAGTGGGTTCTTTTCGGGCTGGGCCTGAGCATGGCCCTGCTTATCGGCCTCCAGGTTTTCTTTCGCTACGGGCTCAACCATTCGCTTTTCTGGTCTGAGGAGCTGGGCCGCATGTTCCTGGTCTGGCTGACTTTTCTGGGGGCCACAGTGGCTTACAAGAGGCAGGCGCACATAGGGATTGATTTTCTGTTTCTCAAGGCGCCTGCCAGGGTCCGAATCTACCTTAAGGTGATCGTGCTGGCCGGTTCGCTGTTTTTTTTCTGGATCATGGCCTGGTACGGTTTTGAATTTTTTCATTTCATTCGCTTTCAGAAGACCGTGGCCCTGGGAGTTTCCAAGCAGATTCCGTTTATGATGGTGCCTGTAAGCGGGTGCATACTCCTGCTTCACGCTGTCGTTTTTCTCCTGGCCATGTTTTACGAAAAGGGCACATCGTGACTGCCGGCGTTCTTTTACTGGGCCTGATTGTTCTTTTTGCCATCAACACTCCCCTGGCCGTGGCCATTGGGCTATCGTCCGTTTTGGCCTTTTTGGCCAGCGGTGAGTTCAGCCTGATGACCGCCGTGCAGAGGCTGTACGCCGGGACCGATTCCTTCCCCCTCATGGCCGTGCCTCTCTTTATGTTCGCCGGAACGCTGATGGAGGCCGGAGGTATTTCCAAAAGAATTGTCAATCTGGCTGACGCGCTGGTGGGCTGGCTTCCCGGGGGGCTGGCTGCCGTGACCGTGGTAGCGGCCATGTTTTTCGCAGG
>CAZVRN010000317.1:0-3764 GCA_964629485.1 uncultured Thermodesulfobacteriota bacterium
CGCTATTATGGACGAGGAGCCGGAGATCAAAGATAAGCCTTCCGCCTTGGTTTTGCCTCCGATAAGCAAAGGCGTTGAGTTTAAAAATGTTCATTTCGGCTATGGCCAGGAAAAAGTTCTCAAAGGAATAAATCTCTATGTCAAGGTCGGGGAGGCTTTGGCCATCGTGGGGGTCTCCGGTGTGGGCAAGACCACACTGGTCAATCTTATCCCGAGGTTTTACGATGTTCAGGAAGGAGCGATCCTGATAGACGGCCATGACATTAGGGATGTAACTATTAAGAGTCTTAGAGATCAGATCAGCATCGTAAGCCAGTCGACAATTCTTTTCGATGATACGGTGCTGAATAATATCGCCTATGGAAGCCGGGAACGAACCAGGGAAGAAATCGAGGCTGCGGCTGAGGCCGCCCATGCCACCGAGTTTATTGATGAACTGCCTCAGGGTTTTGAAACGCACATTGGTGAGCGGGGTGTCCGGCTTTCCGGGGGTGAGCGCCAGCGTTTGGCCATGGCGCGGGCCATTTTAAAGAACGCGCCCATTTTAATTTTGGACGAAGCCACCTCGTCCCTGGACGCTGAATCAGAACTGGCGGTACAGAAGGCTCTTCTGTATCTGATGGAGGGCCGAACTACTTTTGTGATTGCCCACCGCTTGTCCACGGTTAGAAACGTAAACAGGATTATTGTCCTCGGGGACGGCCGCATCATTGAGGAAGGCACGCACAAACAGCTCATCGCCATGGACGGAGAATATCGGCGTTTATACGAGATGCAGTTCCGTGAGTATGGTCGGGTTCCAAACGGTTCTGTTTCAGAGGGCGAGCTGGCGAAGATAGGCAGTTTGTAAGCGGTGATTCCGCAGAAGGGGCAGGGGTTCCACGAAGCGAGGTTTATCAAGGTAATGGCCGGGGCTGGCACGGGAGAGCCTGAACCGGATTTTTAAGTCAGGTTATGAAAAAAATTATTCCGTATTATATTTTTCGGGAGATTCTGCCTAACTTTTTTGTATCCCTGCTCGTGCTCACCTTTATTTTCCTTTTAGGTAAAATTCCGGAATTGACAGAACTGGTTTTGGTCAAAGGGGTCGAGCCCATGACTATAATTCGGTTCCTCTGGTACAGCCTCCCGGCTTTGCTTTGTTTGACCATCCCCATTTCCACACTCCTGGCCGTGCTTCTCGCCTTTCTGCGTCTCTCAGGAGATAATGAAATTACGGTTTTGAAGTCTGCTGGCGTGAGTCTTTATCGGATGCTTCCCCCGGTTATCCTTTTTTGTCTCTGGACTTATCTGGTGACAAGCTATTTGCTTTTATACGTTGTCCCCTCATATAACCGGGCCTTTCGTAACGAGTTATTGGCCCTGGCTAAAGTCAATGCCGACATCAGCATAAAAGAAGGCATTTTTAATAATGAATTCAAAAAAATGGTCCTTTATGTGGATCGTATTGATTTAGACAAGGGCTGGATGCGGAAAATTTTTTTAAAGGATGCACGTTACGATAAAGTATTTAATATTATCACCGCCTCATACGGCCGTATCACTACGGACAAGAAACAGCGCACCCTTGTTTTTGAACTTCATAACGGGCTGATTGATCGTTTTGACGAGAGCATAACCTTTGATCGTTATGACCTCAAGCTTGACATGGAAAATGTGCTGTCTAGGGAAAATCTTAGGCCTCCAAGTCAGGACGAAATGGATCAGAACCAATTATGGCTGTCCATAGACAGTTTTGATAAAAGCGACCCTCGCTATTATCCGTATCTTTTAGAAGCCCACAAGAGGTATTCTTTGCCTTTCGCCTGTCTTGTTCTGGGCTTGCTTGGCGTGTCGTTGGGTGTTCAAGGCCGCGGGAAAGCTCGGAATTGGGGCATCTCTATGGGGCTTGTTGTTTTTCTGGGATATTACGTCCTGTTTTCTGCGGGGTTGACCTTCGGCGAACTAGGGATCTACCCCCCGCTTTTGGGGATGTGGGTTCCGAATATAGTCATGGGTTTCCTGGCCTTATACTTGTTGCGCCAGGCCAATCTTGAGATTCCATTCGGCTTGTTCAGCGCTTTCGATTTTTTTGAATCACGGCTACGGCTGGCTGCACGAGGTCCTGCGGCATGAAAGTCGTTAATCGTTATCTGCTCAAAGAATTCGTCCGGGTCCTGTTTATCGTTCTGGTTTCTTTCATCTTGATTTACCTTGTTGTAGATTTCTTGGAAAAAATTGATAATTTTCTTGAAGCCCGGGTACCTTTAACAAGGGTGGGCTACTATTACTTCCTGTCCATTCCCAACATACTTTTTAATGTTGCTCCGGCCAGTGTCTTGGTTTCGGTCATAATCACTCTGGGCCTGTTGGCCCGGCATAGCGAGATCGTGGCCCTGAAAGTCGGAGGTCTCAGCCTTATTCGAATAGCCATGCCTTTCCTGGGAATGGGGCTTTTATTAAGCTTCATTATGTTCGGTCTTTCTGAGGCTGTACTTCCCGTTACATCGCAGCTAACGAACTATATCTGGAATGTAGAAGTGCAAAAAAAACAGGACACTTCCTCCGGCCGTTATGAGGATGTTTGGTATAAAGGGCAGGGAATTATTTCCCATTTTCGGGTTTATGATCGACGCGCGCGTGTCATTGAGGGGGTGAGCCTTTATCGGCTCAACGATAAGTTCAATATCTATGAACGAATCGAGGCTAAGGAAGCCAAATGGGTGGACGGCCATTGGCTTTTTTTTCATGGTAAGGTTAAAACATATCTGGATAACAATAACCTGGAAATAAAAAAGTTTGATCAGGCGGAGTTTGAGCTGCCTGAGCTGCCCAATGATTTTTTAAGCGTCATGCGTTCACCGGAAGAGATGGACTTCAAAGATTTGTACCACTATGCCCGCCGTATGAGCAACGAAGGCCACGATCCAACCCGGTATTGGGTGGATCTGCACCTTAAACTCTCTATTCCAATTATTTGCTTTATCATGATCCTTATTGGTCTGCCGATCGCTTTGTGGAAAGAAAAAGGGGGTGGTATCGCTCTCGGGATAGGGGCGGGAATCGTCCTGTCTTTCGTCTATTTTATTTTTCTTGGTTTATCCCGGTCGCTCGGGTATACCGGCTTGCTTTCCCCTGCCTTAGCCGCCTGGGCGCCCAACGTGTTTTTCATTGCGTTCGGCTCCTGTTTGTTCACCCTGGTGCGACAGTAAAAACAGGACTTGTTTTTCAGCGATACCTTTTAAGATTTGCTTCATCAACAACCGTCTTGCCGCCCGGAACAGTTTTCCTTCGGCAGGTCTGATCTTCTCCGGCTCGGTTCACCTTGACTTTATTATGGGTCTTTGATAATTTTTTTAAAAAAATGAAGAGGTTCGCTTGATTATATTTGTAAATTCCTGTTGCGCCCTTGCTTTTTTACTTCGGGTCGTCAGTACACTTTTTATGTATCAGGCGGTGTCCCTGATAAGATCTCTGGTGATTTTAAATGTATTTTCCCCTCCGGGAAGAAGCTGATTAAATGATGTTTCCATTTTATACCTTGGTTTACAGCGGGGCGGCCGTGGGTTTGGCTCCGTATTATATCGCCAAGGGAGCGGTCTCCGGAAAATATCTCTGGAGCCTGTCAGACCGGTTGGGGCTTACGAAGATAAACCTCAGGCCAAAGTCATGTCTTCGTGTCTGGGTTCACGCTTTGAGCCTGGGGGAGACGTTGTCGTCTCAGGAGTTCATCGAACGACTCAAAAACCAGGGCTATGATGTCTGCCTCTCCACCACAACTCGGA
>CAZVRN010000318.1:0-683 GCA_964629485.1 uncultured Thermodesulfobacteriota bacterium
GAGGCTATAAACCAGAAACATTCCCACGAATAAGGAAACAAAACTCAGCAACGAGAGATTTAGCTGATATGCCCGGATCATCATATCGCCGGTTTCCTTGGCCGCGGCCGGGGGGTCCAGAATAATTCCGGCCGGAAGCAGACTTCGGAGGCTATCCAGATCATCCTTAGTGACATTTGGTTTCAGACGCAGATCTATTTGATCCACCCATCTCTCAAGCCCTGTAAATTCCTGCATGGTGGCGATATCTGTGATGCCAATCATCCCTCCGTTGACCAGAGCCAACCCCTGCGGCTCCAAAGTATGCAGGATACGAAAAGTGCGGGTCTGGTGAACATGTTTAAGGATTATGCTGTCGCCTGGTTGCAAGCCGTACTTTTCAGCCAGCCTCTGAGTTAAAATAATGGTATTGGGTTCCCGAACCAAGTCCAACCATAAGCGGGTATTTTGTCGGTTGGTATGCGCGATTTGCCAACTACGCAGGGATCTGTCCAGTATAGGATCCAATCCAATTAAAAGAAAAGGTTCGGGTTGTTTTTCAAAAATCTGTACATAGCTGGTAAGTAAAGGGGAAGCCGTTTTAACGGCGGCGTGGCGATAGAGCTTGGCCACAAGCGCTTCGGGCACACGGCCTCCGGGCCGGATAACCTTCCAGTCGGCGTCCCCGGAAATAAGAGTCACAC
>CAZVRN010000318.1:693-3745 GCA_964629485.1 uncultured Thermodesulfobacteriota bacterium
CAAGTGATGCGTCCACTGCCAAGCGGATACTGGTAAAAACAGCCGCACCCACGGCTATGCCCAGAAGTACCGCCAAAACGCGCCAGCGGTGCGCGCGCATCTGGCGCAGACTGAACCAGAACAATAAACGAAGGAAAAACTTTAATCGTCTCATGCGGCTGCTTTCGAAATGACTCCGTCTTTTAAATGAATCTGCATGCTGGCATAGGGATCGGCCAATTTACTGTGCGTGGCGATGATGATAGTCCGGGAAAATTTTCGATTAAGCTCAGAAAGAAGTTCAATGACATTTCGGCCGTTACGACTGTCTAAGTTTCCTGTGGGCTCGTCTGCAAGAATAATGGAAGGTTCATTAATCAGGGCCCGGGCAATGGCCGTGCGCTGCATCTCCCCCCCTGATAACTGTGACGGATAATGGCTTAAGCGGTCGCTAAGATTCAGCCATTTAAGCCATTGAACCGCCTGCATTTTCACTTTTTTATAATGGTGGCCGGCCAAGAGCGCTGGAAGACATACGTTTTCCAAAACCGTCAGGGTTGGCAACAGGTTGAATGATTGAAAGACCATCCCCACCACCTCGCGCCGGTAATGGTTCAGCTCTTTTGAGGTGGCTTGCTGCAAATTCCGGCCGGCCACCTTTAAACGGCCTCCAGTGGGTGTATCCAGGCCGGCCAGTAAGGATAGAAAAGTACTTTTCCCGGAACCACTGTCCCCTTTGAGAACAACTATTTCCCCAGCCGGGATCTGCAAATCGATGTTTTTCACGCCAATAACCTGCGTTGCTCCTGAGGTGTAAATTCGGGTTAACTTTTGAGCCACAATTAACGGCTCATTTCGGACTTGCTTCATAACTGTCGCTCCTCGAAAAAATATAAAATATTTCTTATCATCTTAGGGAAGCAAACTTGATGTCAAGTCTATAACATGATAAATAACATCAAGCACTCAAAAGCCGTGCGTTTCTTTTTTTACGCCGGGCCCAATCTCCAGATTTTCAGTGAAAATCAATAACAGAAAGCCTTTATGAAAATTTTTTTGTAAAGGGAGACCACCAAAAACCATGCAATATTACTGCAAAAATCAAAGAACGCAACTAAAATGACCAAAATCACGGCCTGGATACCTTTCCTTTTGGTTATCATGCTCATTTACAGCGGAATGCACCTTTACGTTTTTGCCAGGGCTCAAGCCGCTTTTCATTTTAATACCCGAACCGGAAGCGTTGTTGCTATTTTTATGATACTTATGGTTTTTTCCATTATTATCGGCCATGTGATGGAAAGAGCCGGGTCGTTTTTTTTGGCGAGCCTTATTCTTCATCTCGGCTATATCTGGCTGGGCCTTATTTTTATATTTTTTTTCATCTCTCTCCTTGTTGATTTTTACCGCCTGATCATTTATGCTGGCGGCTTATTGCCCGGCCTAGATATTTCGTTTGCTGTACCGTCACCCAAGATGATTTTTTTCATTCCTTTAACGATTTCAATCATCTTAAACATATATGGATATTATGAAGGGAAAAATATCCGTATCGAAAAAGTTATTGTCGCCACTCCCAAACTACCCTTTGAATACAATAGGCTGCGAATCGTACAAATATCAGATATGCACTTGGGGATTACAACAAGCGAGAAAAGATTAAGGCGAATCGTTACGGCAGTCAAAAAAACCGAGCCAGATATACTGGTTTCAACCGGGGATTTAGTGGATTCTGTGACCCCCAGCACCGAGCATTTTTTAGAACCGCTCAAAGGAATACAGGCAAAGTATGGAAAATTTGCTGTGACCGGGAATCATGAGTTCTACACAGATCTTGATCAGGCGCTTAAATTTATTGAAGAAGCGGGTTTTAGAATTTTGAGAGGGGAAAGTGTGACGGTGGCGGACATTGTCAACATTGCCGGCGTCGACGCTCCAACAGCAAAACATTTTGGCCGGGCCACGGGGAAGCCGGAAAAGGAACTGCTTTCAAATCTGCCGCCGACAAAATTCACCCTACTGCTCAAACATATGCCGCTGATCAATAAAAAATCACTTGGTTATTTTGATTTGCAGCTTTCCGGACACACCCATAAGGGACAAATTTTCCCTTTTGGTTTTATCACCAGACTTGTCTATGTATCAGACGCAGGCCTGTGTGACCTGCCAAATAATTCTCGCCTGTATGTTAGTCGAGGCACAGGCGTATGGGGGCCGCCCATTCGCGTTCTTGCTCCGCCGGAAATAACCATAATTGATGTGGTGCATAAACCCGGAAACAGGCTCAAGTGGCAATCCAGTGATAAAAAGAAGTAATACGAAAAGGGTCTAATCTGAAATGATCGCTACTGGTCGGACCCAGGCAGCTCCGGCCTTGAAAATTTTAATGGGAAAGCACGAGACCTTAAAGCCACTGGGCGGCAGCTGGTCCAGATTCGCTAGCTTTTCCATCTGAAAATACTCTCTCTCAATGCCGGCAAAATGACCTTCCCATATCAGGCTCTTGTCGCCTGTTTTTTTAAATTCCGCTGCTTGATATCCAAACGGGCGATCCCACCCTGCCGCATCGATCCCAACAACCTTTACACCCTGGTCCACTAGCCATATTGTTGCTTCACGACCCATTCCGGGCTGATTGGTCCAGTAGTGAACTGTGTCCCAGAGTTTATCCGTATCGGTTCTGATCAGGACAATATCCAGTGGTTTAAGCTTATAATCAATTTTCACAAGGGCTTCCCGAACATCCGCCGCAGTTATCACCTCACCAGGCTTTTTATGAGTCATGTCCAAGACGACTCCATTGCTGAAGCAGTATTCTAAAGGCACTTCATCAATGGTCTTAGATTTTTTGCCTTCACTGGTAGGGGAATAATGCCAGGGAGAGTCCATATGAGTACCGGTATGCGTATTGAGTGTAATTTGTTCCTCGGTCCAACCGAGACCACTGGGGAGATCGTCCGCTGAGATACCGGGAAAACTCCGCAGCATCTGCGGGACACTTTCCTGGTGACTGGTATAATGAATTTTAGCCCCAAGCGCCTGCACAATCGGCGAATCATCAGGTATTCCGCCT
>CAZVRN010000319.1:0-3741 GCA_964629485.1 uncultured Thermodesulfobacteriota bacterium
CAAAACAACTGCAGGGCAGGGAACGTTCGAAAAAATCAAGACCTTCCGCCGTTTCAAACAGGGTCTTGTGTTCGGGCGGTTCGAACCAACCTTTTCCATATAGGTACAGGTTTTTATTATTGATTACCCCTAATTGCCTAAGAATTTGGGCCGGAATGAAACGTTTCTCATCAGGCGGATCAATCAGAGACCGGCCCATTAAACCGTCCGGTGGATCCAGGTCAAGGACATCCACGAGAAAGGGCATGACATCACACAATGAAACCGGTGTTGTGTATCTGCCGGGAGCCAGGTGAGGCGTTTTAATAATCAAAGGCACATGAATTTGATCACGGGTCACGGTCAGTCCATGAAAGAAAAAAACACCTTGTTCGCCAAAAGCCTCGCCATGATCCGAATGCACGATGACAATGGTGTCATCATAACGGCCTTTGCTCTTGAGAAAAGCTAAAAAACGGCCAATGGCGAGGTCCACGTATGCGATGGCCCCGTCATATCGGTCCAGGTAGTGCCGGAACCGGCTCTGGTATTTAGGAAATTCATTTTGGTCAGAGGATGGTTCGGTCTCTAAGCCTAAGACCTGGTAGGCAGGGATACCAGGTATATAATTTTTCGGTGCGCAGCTTCGCGTGACCGGGGTCTTGATCAGGGGCAGGTGCAGCCGATCAAAAGGTGTTAAAATTTGGTTGTCCTGAATAAATTTGGCGTCATAAGGCGAAGGCGGATTGTAGGGACCATGAACGTCCATAAGGTGTACCCAGAGAAAAAAAGGCTCGTCCTTGATTTCCTCAAGCCATTTGGCCGCCACGTTTATGGTATCATTTGCCCTTCGATATAGAAACATGGGACGATTGAGCTCCGGGACTGTAACATTATCGTTATAAACTTCAAAGCCGCGGTCAAGGCCGCTGTTTTCACGACTCAAAATTATGGTGCTGATAAAAGCAGCAGTTCGATAACCGTAGGCGGCCATAAGTTCAGCCAGCGGGACCATTTCCGGAGTCAGGGCTTGAGGCGCTTGGAAAAAAAACTTGGCTGTGTGCCAACTCGGCCAGCGGCTTGTCATCATCGAGGTGAATGATGGGACAGTATATGAACACGGGGCAAAGGCATATTCAAACACAGCAGATTCCCGGGCCAGACGATCCAGGTTGGGAGAAGTTTGGCGTGGGTATCCATAACATCCCAGGTGATCTGCCCGTAAGGTGTCAATAGAAATTAACAGTACAGAATTCATATAAAATTTATCCTTTTTTACCAAGCAGCTCGCTGAATTTTAAAATTTACCCTGAGGCTTAATCGGGGGTGTGATATTTTTTCACTTCCATAGGGTCCGGGTTCAGAATCCAAGCGCGCGGCATTTGGTATTTTTTCACCAAAAGAGCAGCGGCGGCTTCAGCTTCTTGAAAAGTTGAAAAAAATCCCACTCGAACGCGGTACCAGCTTGATTTTTCCCCCTCCACTTTATAAGTGTATACGCGGTAAGGTGTCTCGCGCAAAAGTTCCACAAAGTGATGCGCTTTTTGGGAATCTTCCGTGGAGATGACGTTCAGCACCCAAACCGGCTTCAAAAGGGAAGCATTGCTCTCAGCGCTGTTAGATACCTTTCCCCCAGGCCCCAAGGAAGGGGATTCGGTGGATTTGGTCATAGCCACTTTTAAGGGCTTTCCCTCCGCCTTTTCGCCCGGTTTATCAAAAGATTTATCGGGTCTGATCTCTGGTTTATAAGAGTTGGAAACTGTATGAGGCACTACAATTTCACTTATTAACCGCCTTTTAAGTTCATCAGGTGTGAATGTATATGTGATCCGAAATCGAGTAGCTTTTTTATCGTTTCGTTCTGTCACTGGCCGGGCTTCTATCTCCTGTAAAGGTTCAGGCGCTTGAGCCGGCAAATAAATGTAAAGATAGTAAGCCAAGGCAGCCGCGGCTGCGGCAAACAGAAGCAAGGCGATCAAGTAAGCAGTATTTGATATTCTGACTTTACTTCGGATCATGGTAAGAGCTCTTTGCTTTTTGGAAATATTTTTACCAAACTGTATTGTAAGCCATAATTTGCTCAACAAGCATATCTTATTTGATCCAGGGTGGCAACCCAAGTGAATGTTGTTTAAATGAAAAGTTTATGAAAAATATGAAGTGAATACCCTGCCTTTTACGGGGATAATTTACTTATGACAGAGCCTTCACGCCGGGGCAGGTTTACCGTTAAAAGCTATAAATAATTTAAGAGCCATGGCTTCATACCTGAAGACAGGTATCCATAGGCAAGGAGAACCTTCAAGACCATCGGTTTTCGGCTGGGAGGCTATTTTGTTCCTGAAGTGACAAGCTCCGGGTAATTGGTAAAAACCCCATCAACACCCAGTGCTGCCACGCGGGCCAAATTCTCAGGGTGATTCACGGTAAAAACAAATACCTTGAGACCGCGCTCGTGAGCGTCTTTAACAAAGGTTTCATTTAAAAATTCGACATATGGATGTACCGAATATGCCTTAAGTTCCTGGGCGAAGCGTGCGTATCCCAGAGGAATACCAGCGACAAGTGCTCCGATTTTAATTTCAGGCTGGAGGCTTTTGGCCTTTACCAGTTCATACTGGTTGAACGAGGAAAGTATAAATTGATCATAGCTCCAGCCTTTGTTTTTCACGTAATCCTTGACTAATGAAACCGTTGGCTGGGCTGTATCAAAACCTTTCAACTCGACATTTATTCCGACCCTGCGGTTCACCAGATCCAACACTTCTCTCAGCGTGGGAATGGGTTGGCCATTGCCTGCGTCAAGTGAACGCAAGTACTTCAGTGATTTCTCCACAACATAACCGGAACCGTTGGTCGTGCGTTCGAGTCGCTGGTCGTGGATGACGACCAGTTCTCCTTCCACAGCGTAAACATCCAATTCAATCCATTCCGCACCAAGTGAAATTGCCTTTTCCATTGCAGGAAGGGTATTTTCTTTTTCATGGCCTGACGCGCCCCGATGAGCAAAACAGATAAGTTTATTCATGTGCAAAACCTCGCTTTAAATTGTAATTGATATTATGCCGCAGCCTTACACTTCCTGGCAATTGGTATTTTTTCAATTAACTGAACCCATTGCCAAGCGAAGAATTAAGTCCTCGAAATGGTATTGAATATTCCTGTGGGTTAATCTTTGCCTTGCGTGAGCCATTAAATTGACACCGGGCGCCTCTCTCGAGTATAGTCCTTTATCATCTTTTCAGAATTAATTTTTGATGGCCAGCAAAAAGAAATCAAAGAAAAAACGGCAAATTCCGAAAGGCAGTTCAAATTCGCTTTCCGTTCAGCCAACAGGAATGCTGAGACCTGCCGATCCACTTCCGTTTATCTTTCGCCTCGCGCTGATCATGGTCTTTGGACTGGTATTTTTTTTCGCCTTGCGGCAAGTCTCAAGCCTTGATGTCGGTTTTCATTTGCGAGCCGGGAATTATATTCTGGAAAAACATGACTGGCCGAAAGCGGATCCCTTTTCGTTTACTTATCCTGAACATCCCTATATTGATTCCCAATGGGGCTATCAGGTTATTCTGGCTGTAATCGAAAAAATCGGAGGCTCGGCCGGTGTTGTGTTTTTTCATACCGTCCTGGTGCTTGTTTGCTTTTATTTTTTGTATCGCACTGTTCGAATCTGGCCGGTTGACCCGGTCAGCCTTGTAGTTCTGTTTTTCCTTTCCGCCGCAGCCATGGAATTTCGTTTCATAGTCCGCCCGGAGCTGATGT
>CAZVRN010000320.1:0-3734 GCA_964629485.1 uncultured Thermodesulfobacteriota bacterium
TCCACTTCTCAAATCCTGCGAGGGACTTTTGGTTCGAAAATTCGGGTGCTTTTTCACACCACAGGCCGTGTTTTCTTGCCCTGCTAAATCAGCCAAACGGCGGTATAAAGATCCGGCTTCCGCCTCCGTGTAAACCGCGATGTACTTAATATTAAGATCTTTACAGGCGTAGGTAACCCTGAGGGTGGTCTCTCCTTTTTTGGCCACAAGTATCTTTTTAAATATGGGTATTCCTGTATTTATTTAAGCGACGCGCTAGCCGCTCATTTTGGGGAACTTGCCTGGGGGCGGGCCCAGAGTCGGCGGGCCGGCAAAGCACTGTGCCACGGACATCCATTTTTCGGCTGTTTCCCCTGTAACAATCAAGTCCGTATCCTGGTAATGCCGCCGTTGGGTCACCACCAGGCAGAATCCTTCGGCACTGCCCCGGATAATATCCTTTGCCTCTTCCGGCCCCCAGATCCACGATTCTCCGGATGGGCTGGTCAGTTCAACCCGGACCGGGTCCGCGGGGACTTCCATTTGCCGGTTAGTGAAGCTCCACCTGAAGGTAATATTCCCAAGATGGGCGATATGGTAGAGACGGTCAGTGGCGGGACGGTTCCCGTTAACCACGTCCACAACGTCCTGGCCGTGAGCCCATGTCTCCATCAGGCGTGCGGTGACAAACGACACGGCGCTCATGGACGGGCCGTACCATGGCAGCCGATCCTTTGGCTTCATCGGGGCCATGGCCTGAAGGAGCGCTGTTCTTTCATCGCGCCACCACTGAAGCAGTTCAGCGTATTCCATTTTATTTAAAACGTCCATCTGAGCCCTGGCCTCGGCCTTCCCGCTGAATAGCGCCTTGGCGTGTTCCTTAAAAGCATCCGGATTTGTGGCCGAAAGTTTTGCCGTCCCGTCAAAGAAGGCGAGGTGGACAATCTGTTCTTTTACGGTCCATTCAGCAGGAGTCTTTGTTTCCCAGCCCTCGCTGTCCAAGTCCGCGACTATCGCGTCCAAAGCGTCCTGCTCATCCTTCAGGTCTTGAAGTATTTTCTGCATTTTTTTTACCTCATTTCTCCGGGGCGATAGGTAAATGGCCCCTTGATACATTTCATGCCTGCCCGGCCTGAAAAATTATTGCCGGCCCGGGCAGGCAAGGATAATTACTGGCGTCCCAGGGCCACGTTGAAATCACCCTCTGGATCGTGGTGCGGTTCTCCATAAACTTCAACCTCAACCTTTTTCAAAATTCCGGTGAATTCAAACGGACAGTTATAATTTTTGCTTACCGGGGTGGCAGTGTCCCGGCCTATTTCAAGGCCTTCCGAGAGGGAATAACGCACCGGAACAGTGCGGGGGATTGATCCCTCACCCACCTGCTGTTTGTTGAAGAAGAGTTTTCCGATACCTTCGTGTTCGCCCGTCTTGGTAAACTCAAAACCCAGAGTTGCCGGGCCGGTCGGAATTTCTACTTCGGAAGTTATGACATGATGGGTAATTCCCAGGAAGTTGTGGTCGTAAATAAGACGGTTATTCTGGATGTAAAGAACATACCCGCCGAACAGACCTCCCTGGGCTATAAGAACTCCCTCGGCGCCGCCTTCCTGAATATTAACTTCGGCCGTAATAGCGTGAGATCGATTCCGGGTTGGCGGGGATAGGCTCTCCGGAATCATAGCCGTGCCCGGGTAATAGGTGAACCCGGTGCGCTCTTTCCCATGTGGCGGCTTATCAATATAGAAGCGTTCATTTGTGCGGTCGTCAAGGGGCAGGACCTGGTATTTTTCGGCTTCCTGCCACCAGAGTTCAATCATCTCCTGCAATTTTTCCGGATATTCTTCAGCCAAATCGTGACATTCAGAAAAATCCTCATCAATATGGTAAAGCTCCCACTTGTCGTCATCAAAGTTTCCCTTGGCCTTCCACGAATGGTAAGTCACCGCTTTCCAGCCGTTCTGCCAAATGCCTCGATGCCCGAACATTTCATAGTACTGGACCTTCTTGCGTGTGGGCGCGTCGGCGTGATCAAAGGTGTAAGCCATGCTGACGCCTTCGATGGGTTTCTGGGGAATACCGTTAATCACGTCGGGCTCTTCGATCCCGATGGCTTCCAGGACAGTCGGGACCAAGTCAATGACATGATGGTACTGCGTCCGTATCCCGTTTTTCCCCTTGATGCCATTGGGCCAATGTATGATGAGCGGATCGCGGATGCCCCCGCCATGGGTGTTTTGTTTGTATCTTTTCAGCGGGGTGTTGCCCGCCTGGGCCCATCCCCTCGGGTAGTGGTTGTATGTGCTGGGGCTTCCGAGCTCATCGATCATGGCCAGGTTTGCCTCCAGGCTTTCCCGAACCTGGTTGAAGAATCTATTTTCGTTGACCGTACCATTCGGACCGCCCTCACGGCTGGCGCCATTATCTGAGAGAAAGATGATCAAGGTGTTGTCCATCTGGTTGATCTCTTCCAGCAAGTTCAAGAAGCGGCCGATGTGATAATCCGTATGGTCAAGGAAACCCGCATAGACCTCCTGCATGCGGCTGAACAGGCGTCTTTCATCGTCCGTGAGTTCACCCCAGTCCTTAACTCTCGGATCAAACGGCGCCAGCTCTGTTTCCGGAGGAACAATGCCCATCTCCTTCTGCCTGGCAAGCGTTTCCTCACGAACCCGATTCCAGCCCTTGTCAAACCTGCCCTTGTATTTCTCTATAAATTCCCTGGGCGCGTGATGAGGCGCATGACAGGCGCCAAAGGCCATCCAAAGGAAGAAGGGCTTGTCCGGAGCCACCTGCTTCTGGTCAAGGACAAACTCGATTGATTTATCCACGATATCTTCAGTCAGGTGGTAGCCAGGGCGCCTGGGTGACTCGATCCGGTGGTTGTCGTAGACGAGGTCCGGGTTCCATTGGCTGGTGTCTCCTCCCAAGAAGCCGTAGAAACGTTCAAAACCCATACCCAGGGGCCACCGGTCGAAAGGTCCGGCAGAAGTTGTTTCGTCCTCCGGGGTATTGTGCCACTTGCCCACGGCAAAGGTGTTGTAACCGTTTTCCTTGAGTATTTCGGCGATAGTTCCGGCATTTTTGGGTATCCGGCTGTTGTAGCCCGGGTAGCCGGTTGCAAGCTCAATAATAGTGCCTGTTCCGACTGAATGGTGGTTTCGACCCGTGAGCAGGCAGGAACGGGTTGGTGAACAGAGCGCCGTAGTGTGAAAATTATTAAAAAGCAAGCCGCCTTTTGCGAGCCGGTCCATGTTGGGGGTATCGATATCTGAGCCATAACAGCCTAACTGGGCGAAACCGACATCATCCAGGATAATGAAGACTACGTTGGGACTGTTTTGAGGGGCCTTAACCGGCTCCGGCCAATAAGAGGTTGACTCCTGATACGTTCGGCCTATGATGCCTTTGAATTTTTTTTCATCACTCACCTTCAAATCTCCTTTCGCTGACATCGATACCATATATCATCTGAAACAAGGCATTGTTAAAAAAATTATAAACCAGATAACGCGATGTCCAAGTATACATCATTTAGCGTCGTAGTTCCCAGGACTTTTCTTTTTAAATTTATTTCAAAATACGCTGGTACGCTCCGGTAGTGTCGGGAGCTGAATCTGCATCAGCCCCGGCAGCCGATAGGAGTGAATTTCGCGTTGAACCGGATTTTTTGTTTTGCCTCATTGAACTTGGTATTTTGCTGAAATTTTATTAATATAAATACAATTAATTATGGTTGAGGAAAGAGAACAAAT
>CAZVRN010000321.1:0-3734 GCA_964629485.1 uncultured Thermodesulfobacteriota bacterium
TCACAACAAATTCCCTGGCGGGCGGTGGTCAGAGCCTCCGGCCTGCCCTGCCAGATGTTCATGCCCAAGTCTCCCAAGAAGAAAAAAGATTAATTAAGCAACAGGGGGGCATTTAACCGAAACACTTCCACCATTATCATGGCCCTGATAGCCGTACTAGCGCCCCCTCTTTTTAACCACTGACAAAAGCATTAACAAAGATACCAGGCCAAACCTGAACACGCCAAGACCAGCCGGGCTTCCAGCGCTCTGGATAAAACAGCCCCCGCCGCCGCTGCTACTGCTCTCCTGTGTCGAAGAATCACGCGGGAGCGCGGGCGGAGCCGGCGGTTGTTCAAGACCTTCAACGCTGACGGCCCTGACTGCACGGTCTGCGGAGCGTATGCTCTCGATGGCTGGATAAAAGATATCGCCAGACCCCGGGGTCAGCTTTTTGACCCAACCGCCTTCACCCGGCTGAAGCGTCACGGCCGGCTGATAACTTCCATTCACCCAAACCCAAAAAACACCCTGGGTAATGGTGGGGCTAGTTGATGCCAGGAGCTCCTGGTTCCCGGTAACGTTATCAATGACGGTAATCGCATCGATATCAATCGGAAAATTATAGGGATTACCAATCTGATTCCAGCCTTCATTTATGGCCAGATAATACCCCTGCTGGCCGCCGGGGCCGGCAGTGGTCGGCGTTTGAGTCCCGGTAAAAGTCAGGGTCTTGCCGTCCCGGAATAAAAACCAGGCTGCTTCGCCAGGCCTTATGGTCCCCTCGTTATCAAATTCATTATACTCCGTAAAACCCTGAGGATCATCCCAGGCCTCCCAGTGGAAAATGCGCATCATAGTGGGATCATAGGTCCCGATCAGCGAGCTGAACAAATCCACGGGATTTCTAGAGTCAGGCACCAGCGGCAGGGAAAGAATCCGGTAATCCTGGACCGTGGTGCCAGGCGGCAAATCAATGGAGGCAGTATCGGTCTGAGTGGACAATGGTATAAAAGTGGCCGTGATATCCTTGTCCGAATCCATGAACAAATCGAGATGATCAAACGCGCCGCTAAAGGAACCGGTCCAGCGACTGAAAAACCAGCCGGGATCCGGTACGGGCTCACAATATACATACCAACCCGCATCATAAACACCTCCCGGCGGATCGAGCAAAATACTGCCTGAACCGATGGTGTTCGTGGTCAGAGTGTACGGCCCGGCCTGCCCGGCCGTGATCTCCTTGGTTTTATCGTCCTGGCCCCGCGCAAACCAACTTGTTCTCACCGATATGCTGCTCGGATTATAAGAGATAGTGGCAAAGTTCATAAAACGTAAACCCGAAACCGTAACGCTCTCACCCGGCTGGAAGTCCGCTATAACCGAAAGCCGGGCTGTCTTCGAATCCGGATATGAAACGTTGGGGTTTACCTTGCTGCTGCCAGAATCTGTAAGGATCGCTGTGGTGACTGAAGTATCCCAGGTCATATCCAAACCGTAAGGAATTTCTATGCTTATGGTGCCATATTGTTTCATGGTAACATTGGTGGTGTCTTCGGTAATGGTGAGAGGGCTCATTTCCGTGGAAAAATCATCCACTTGAAAAGACTGGTTCGCGGCAGAGGAGACACCCAGGACCGCCACGGTCCAGGTAAATGGATCGGACGCTTCCGGAATGGAGTCACCGTCAACACTCAACCCGATATGGCCGCTTGCCCCTGAAGGAGCATCTGCCGATGTTTCCACGTGGCAGATACTGCTGATCTCAAGGGTATCACCTGCGGCAAAGTCACTGGTCACGTCAATGACCAGAGTCCGGCCGCTGTCTTCAAGGGAGAAGCTGGAGATATCCGGGTTGATTTTCCCGGCAGCGTCTCCTTCGACGTTTAACGTGCCGCTGGTCGGATTCCAAACCGTACCCAGACTCTCAGGAATCGTAATTCGAATGTCGTTTGCGGCCGTGATGGTGGGCGGAGAGGCGTCGGTAATGATAACAGGACCGGGACAGGGGAATATATTCGGCATGTAGGATAGAAACATGTCCAGCGATTCTATGGTTGGCCCCATGGGAGCAGCAGCACCGGAATACTCGTAAGCGCCCATATCGACTCCCTCGCCCTGTGGTCTGGCAGTGCCATCCAGGTCGAAGGCCGGAGCGCCATCTGATGCGGTATCAATACAAGGCGAGCCGGCTGACAGATGATAGTCGCCTGTCCCGGCAAAGAGAGGATCCTGTGAAATTATACTGCCGCCCGCATAACCAGAATCCTCAATATCACTGTCATTTATTTCGACATACCCCGTCTGGTCTGAATACGCATCCAAGGTCACATAAATATCACTGCCGGTTGTATGCCAAACGATGCTGTTCTGGACAAAAAGTTTTCCTTGTTGTTGATAGGAATCATATCCGCCGACGGCAATCCCGGGAACCGGTGTGGTCGGGCTCCCCGAAGCCACATTATCAGCGACTGTACAGTTATTTAATGAGAGCCCTCCGGGATAAAATACGTATATACCGCCCACACCCATATTCGTGTTGTAAACACTGGTTGAGGTATTTCCATAAACCAGGCAATTTTCCATGGTGGCGATGTAATTGGACTCCAACTGGTCGGCACCCTCGAACTGAATGCCGCCCACACCATCGCCCGTGTTGTTTCTGATGATACAGTCCTTAATTATCGGCGAGTTGTAATCTGATTGTCCGCCAAAAATATATATCCCACCGGCAAGACCATAGGTGCCCGTGGCATTGTTGCTCTCGATGATATTCCTGCTGATGATTACACCCAGAGAATAACTTTCAATCCCGGCGGTTCCAAAACCCGTGTTTATGCCATTCCTGATTGTAAAACCATCTATAACAATTCCGGATAAACCTGTACCCCCCTCCGCATTTAAGGCTGGGATGGAAATCATTGGCCCGGACGCCAAGCCAGTTCCATCAATTATAGTCGGGTTGTTCCAGGGATCTGGTTCTTGTGTTCCGCCCCCGGCCGGATAACCGCCCAGCATTTTGATGTCATTTGCCGCCGGGAATGATACTTTTTCCGTATACGTGCCTGCCGCAACACGGATGATATCATCCCCATCCGCCAGACTCATGGCAGCGCCGATTGTGGCCTTGGCCGATGCCCAGGCCAACCCGTCGTTAGTATCGCTGCCATATGTGGCGTCCACGTAATAGTCAACGGCCCAAGCTAAAGAAGACAGGCTGAAGACAATTAAAAAAACCAGTAACCCCAGTTTTTTGATATGCTTTTCTTTCATAATCCGCCTCACCTGATTAGTTGTACCTTTTGATTAGTTGTACCTTTTATAGATTCAATGTCCCGCGTTGACAAACGCTGAACGTTCATCGTTTACGTATTTTCGGTTGGCAGTAAGGTAACATAAAAAATACTTGCCAATCAAGACAAATTATTTCAAACACTTTTTAAAAACTTCGCTTTTTCCCCTTCAACCCGAACTTGACAGGGCCTTGTTTTGATAATAGATTCCAACGAGGTTGAAAGGAGATATCTTCAAGGAGAAAAAATACCCTGGAAAATTGTGACTCGCACCTCTCATACAGCCGATGTGTCCCAAGAAGGTATTCCCAAGTACGATCAACATTATCAGGGTTCTGTATGGTCAAGAACCGAAGAATGTGGTAAATAAATATAATGAGTTGGTTTGCCGCCGGCCATACAGGTAAAATCGGGAGGCTTATTTTCTAAACTCATTCAAGAGAGGGGAAATGAAATGAAGAA
>CAZVRN010000322.1:0-3726 GCA_964629485.1 uncultured Thermodesulfobacteriota bacterium
TGTTTTTAAGCTATCCTTCATCTTAAAGCTCATCTTCAGACGTATTCATGTGGCTGACATTGAAATATGCCTTCTTTGCCGCGGTTGCAACGGCAGTGAATATCGGTTTTCAGGATTTAGCCTCACGCCTTTACCAGGGTATTTTTGAACTTTATATTTACATGGCCGCAGGCACTCTGGCCGGGTTAATCGTAAAATACCTTTTAGATAAAAAATACATATTTTATTATCAAACCGCAGGGTTACGGGAAGATAGCGAAAAATTTTTCTTCTATACAGCCATGGGTGTCATTACTACCTTCATATTCTGGGGATGCGAGATCGGATTCGATTATTTTTTCCACGCAAAAAATTTGCGTTACTTGGGCGCCATAATTGGATTAACTATCGGTTACTGGACAAAATACCAGCTTGACAAACATTTTGTTTTCAGCAGAAACAGCACGGCCCCGTAAAAAGCGGTTTTCAAGAGGTCTTGTTTCAAGTTTGAATCAAACCGGTTCCAGAGACCAATAGCCGTTATTCTTGCGCACGCTTACCTTGATTTCTAAAGTGCGGCTCAAGAGGCCGTCCTCCATCACTTCATCTATGGGGCCTGAGGCGGCGGCACGTCCTTGGTGGAGGAGAAGGCCGTGGGTTATGCCGGCCACGATATCGCTCACCCTGTGGGTAACCATTATCAAGGCCGGGCCCTCCTGATCCCTGGTCAGGGAGTTTATCAGGTTCAGAAACTTATGGCTGGCCGCAAAGTCCAAGCCGGCACAGGGTTCGTCCAGGATGAGCAATTCGGGTTCGGATAAAAGGCTCCTGGCCAAGAGCACCCGCTGCTGCTCTCCCTGGGACAGGTCGCTAAATCTTCGTTCGGCCAGATGAGCGAGCCCGGTATCCGCCAGCAGGCGCTCGGCCTTTTTCAGGATCCCTGGTGAAGGGTCCTCGTACAGGCCGAAACTGGCAAATTCACCAGACAGAACCACCTTCATGGCGTTGTCTTTGCCGGGGATCTTTTCCCTGAGGGCTGAGGAGACCCAGCCGATCTTCTTTCTCAGATTTCTGAGATCCACCGCTCCAAACCTTTTCCCCAGCACTGAAACTCGTCCCCGGCTGGGCCAGATGTAACCGGCTAAAATTTTTAACAGGAGGGTCTTGCCGGCGCCGTTTCGGCCCAGGACCACCCAGTGCTGGCCTTTTTTGACCTCCCAGTTGATATTGTTCAGCAGGACTGTGTCCCGGTACAGGGACACACGATTCAATTCCAGAATTTTATCCGCTTTACGGCCGTTCATTGTATTTAACCTGAATGTCTCCCGGTGATTCTTAGAGGTCTTCTCAAAAGTTGTGTTCTCCTGAACCGACGGGAAATCACCTCAACAAGGTTTCATCGACTTTGCATAACGCGATTAAATCACTCAAGCTTGCCTCGGCCAGGGCTATACATGTGTCCGCGGCCCCGTAATACAATTTAACCGTCTGGTCCTCTTCCAAAATGATGCCGCACGGAAAAATTACGTTCGGCACATCGCCCACTCTTTCGTAGAACTCTTCGGGTCCAAGAATAAAATGAAGTGTATTACCCAGTATCTTCTCGGGATTTTCCAAATCCAGCAGCATTGCCCCGACCCTGTAAAGCCGGCCGGATGCGGTTTGTCTCACGCCGTGATATAGTACCAGCCACCCTTCCTCGGTTTTTATCGGTGGAGTTGAAACCCCCAGTTTAGACGCGCTCCAGCCGGGCTCCGAGGATAACAAGGCCTTGGCCTTGCCCCAAAAAACCAGGTCCGTGGAATAAGTGATCCAGATGGTCGAGGCATTTCCCCCATTCCCCCCGGGGCGGTCAATCATGACATAATGGCCATTGATTTTTTCCGGAAACAGGACGGCGTCTTTGTTTTCTACTTCCGTAGCCAGTGAAATCCGTTTGAAGGATTTAAAGTTCTTTGTGTAACCGATACCTACCCGGGGTCCGTGGGGTCCGAAAGCGGTATAAGTTATATAGAACCTGTCTCCTATTTTCGTTATCCTGGGATCTTCCACGCCGAATCGCTCGTAAATTTCATATTCCGGGTCCTGAGAAGGTGTGAGCCAGGGTTTATCGTCCACAATGAAGTTGTATCCGTCCTCGGAATGCGCCAGGGTAAAATGGCTGTATCCGCTCAGGTCTTCAATTCGCAGTAATAAAATATATTTCCCTTCAAACTTACACGCGGCGGCATTGAAAACCGTGTTGGCTGAATAAGGGATATCATTACAATCAATGATAGGGTTGCCTTTATAGCGGGTAAACGGGTGGAAGTTGACGCTCATTTTCAGTGCCTCCGGATTATTCTACATTAATTACATGTGTTTTTATGTCCGGCCGATCGACAATTTCCGAATAAATTTTTAAATGCTGATCAGCGATCTTGGACCAGGATATATACTTTTTAACATATCTTCGGGCATTTTCGGAAAACTGTTTAGATAGATCGGGATCAGATAATATCTTAACTATGTTTTCAACATAACTATCCGCATCACTGCAGATAAGACCGGCCCTTGACTCGTTAATCAAATTTTCCATGGCTTCTCCTCCACTGGTGACCACCGGGCGGCCGAAAGCGAGGCAGTGAGCCATGATCCCGCTTTGTGAAGTTATTTTATAAGGCAGAGCCACTATATCCGAGGCGGAAAGGATAGTATCAAATATATGTTGAGGCAGTTGGCCTCTTATTACATAAATGTACTCTTTGGCCGGGGATCTTTCGATGAGTTCAAACAGCATCTTTCTATATTCAATATGTTCCGTTCCTCTTATTTTCCCGGCCAATACCAGTATGGCCTCCGGATAACGTTCGAGTATTTTTGGCATTACCTCAATTATTAATTCATAGTTCTTGGACGGCCTGAAATAACCGATAAGAAGGATAATTTTTTTATCTGTCGGCAGCTCCAAGCGCCTCTTGGCGTCAGGAACCGGTTCGATTTCCCTGGCGCCATGAGGAACAACTCTTATCTTGCCGACCCATTCTTGGCCCAGGACCCGCGCAAGGCTTCTTTTTTGATAATCTTCATGCACTATAACCTGATTGGAATTGAGCAGGATTGAGCGGTAGATTATTTTTTGTTTTTCCGAGATTTCCGGGTAAATTGTGTGCAGAGTGGTTACCACCGGAATACCGGAAAGACGGAAGTTGATAATAAGCGGAATAACTGATACCCCGCTGTTTTTTCCGTAAAGCCCAAATTCGTGCTGGATATGAACTATATCCGGCGTGAGGCGCATCATGACGGAGTAACCTTTTTCGGCCAGATCTTCATCTTCGTAATCAATAATCGGAAACACCTTCTGGCCATTGGCTCCCAGGTGGGAGATAATGTTAACGTCAACATGCTTTTTTCTCAGTGCCGTAGTGAGATACTTGGTATAAGTGGCTATACCGCACTCTATGGGAGGATAAGTCGAAATGAATCCCAGACGCATCGGTAAACCTCCTTTCCTTATATTAAAATGTCCCTCGGACTGCTTAAGCTTTATCCTTCAGCCGGCATGACGATCTGGTCCAAACCGTCTCGGGAAACTCAAACCTTGACCTACATTTTAACGCTTCTAGAGTATTATGCCATAAATTTTTTTGTCCCAAACCTAGGGCCGGGTTAATTTTCAAACCAGCTTAAGTTCAGTAGCCCGGTTTTTCCCCCTCTCCCTCTAATCCGGCCCTGTCGTTCGGCAGACCGGCCGGCTTCCTTATC
>CAZVRN010000323.1:0-3713 GCA_964629485.1 uncultured Thermodesulfobacteriota bacterium
TGTTGAAAAACCTCTTTGTCTCTCAGAGGATGAAGGAGAAGAATTAAACAATCTGGCCAAAGAACGTAAGCGTGTTCTAATGGTCGGTCACCTCCTCTGGTATCACCCCGCCATCCTTAAATTGAAGGAAATGATTAATCAGGGTGAACTTGGCAAAATACTTTACATTTACTCCAACCGTCTGAACCTGGGAAAACTTAGACGCGAGGAAAATGTATTGTGGTCATTTGCGCCTCACGATATTTCTGTCATTTTGGGGTTATTAAACGAACTGCCCGAGCGAGTCATATCCCAGGGCGGGAATTACCTACACCGAAAGATTGCTGACGTAACGATCAGCGCCATGGATTTTCCCAGCGGAGTCCAGGCCCACCTGTTTGTTTCATGGCTTCATCCTATTAAAGAACAAAAACTGGTTATTGTCGGGCAGGAAAAGATGGCCGTTTTCGACGACACGGCTCCCTGGAGTGAGAAACTAATGTTATTCCCTCATTCAATTACCTGGGAGCAGAGAGTGCCAGTTGCCCATAAGGCGGATGCTGAACTGGTGGAAATTGAGGAGGATGAGCCGCTCCGGCTGGAGTGCCTGCATTTTGGGGAATGTGTCCAAACGCGGCAAAGTCCGCGTACGGACGGCGAAGAGGCCCTCCGTGTCCTGAAAGTCTTGAAGGCCTGCCAGACGGCCATGGAGACCGGCGACGTGGTAACACTCGGTCAAAAGGACCAAAAAAAGAAACCGGATTATTTTGTTCATGAAACCGCTGTCATTGACCAAGATGTTAAGATCGGAAAAGACTGCAAGATCTGGCATTTTAGCCATATCCTGCCCGGATCGTGTCTTGGGGAACGGGTTAACGTCGGGCAAAATGCTGTCATCGGCCCTAATGTCTCCATTGGTTCCGGCTGCAAAATCCAGAATAATGTCTCTGTTTATGAAGGTGTGATCCTCGAGGAGGATGTATTTTGCGGGCCCAGTATGGTTTTCACGAACGTTATTAACCCGCGAGCGCATATATCGAGAAAAAAAGAGTTCAGGCCTACTCGTGTGAAACGCGGGGCCACCATTGGGGCTAACGCAACGATCGTTTGCGGCCATACTCTGGGTAAATATTGTATGATAGGCGCCGGTTCGACCGTAACCAAAGACGTGCCTGATTACGCGCTCTTTTTGGGCAATCCAGCTGAGCAGAAAGGGTGGATATGCTCCTGCGGGGAACGGTTGCCTGAAGATCTCGTTTGTCCTGCCTGTGGCGCGGCCTACCGGCAAGAGGGAGATGTATTGGAACCCAAACAATAACGAGCGCGGAAAAAACGATGAGTATTGCATTTATCGATTTGAAAAAACAGTTCAATGTCCTGGAAAAGGAATTGCGCGCGGCTGTTGATCGCGTTTTTGAGCATGCCCAGTTTATTATGGGACCCGAGGTAGACCAGTTAGAACAGGAACTAGCTCGTTACGTGGGAGTAAAACACGCCATCGGCTGTTCCAGCGGCACTGACGCCTTGCTTCTCTCACTCATGGCCTATGACCTAAAACCTGGAGACGCAATCTTCACCACTCCTTTTACTTTTATAGCCACCGCGGAAGTAATATCTTTTTTAGGAGCCACTCCCGTCTTCGTCGATATTGACGAAAAAACCTATAATATTGACCCTGTACTTTTAAAAAAAGCCATTGAACAGGTCGACAGAGAAGGCGCACTTTGCCCGAAAGGCATTATCCCGGTCGATCTTTTCGGCTTGCCCGCTGATTATGATCCCATCATGGCCATGGCTCAAGCACATGGCCTTTTCGTGCTGGAAGACGCAGCCCAATCCTTTGGAGGCACCTACCATGACCGGCAGGCAGGCAGCCTGGGTCACACGGCGGCCACCAGCTTCTTCCCGGCCAAACCGCTGGGCTGTTATGGTGACGGAGGCGCTATTTTTACCAACGATGATTCCCTGGCTGAAAAAATGCGTTCAATTTTGGTCCACGGTCAAGGAGCCAATAAATATGAAAACGTGCGTCTGGGCCTTAACGGCCGCCTGGACACACTTCAGGCAGCTATCCTGCTGGTTAAACTAAGTGCTTTTCCGAAGGAACTTAAGGAAAGACAACGTGTGGCCAACCGCTACACCGAGGGCCTGAAGGACTCTCTGGAAACCCCTGTGATCCCGGATGGCCTAACCAGCGCCTGGGCCCAATATTCGGTCCAGTCAGACAGTCGCGAAGTGGTGCAAAAAGGGCTCAAAGAGCATGGAATTCCCACGGCCGTCTATTACCCCAAACCGCTTCATTTGCAAGGGGCTTTTACCGGGCTTAAGCACAAAAAGGGAGATTTTCCCATATCAGAACGCGTTTCTCAGCGTATTTTCAGTCTGCCGATGCATCCTTATCTGGCGGATGAACAGATCGACTCAATCATTAATTGTATTCGTAAAATTCTTTGAGGACCTATTATGAGGTAAAGTTGACTCAGGTATTTTACCCAAACTATTTAGCCATTGGCTGGAACAAATGTCACTCGAGAGGGGTGAATTGGTCTTGATCAACCGCCTCTTTTCCTTATTAATATGTTATGATTGGTGCAACAAGTTAATATGTTATGATTGGTGCAACAAGTTAATATGTTATGATTGGTGCAACAGACGAAGTAATGTTGAAACCTGATCAGACCGGTATGTTTGAAGCGGTAAGACAAAAAAATAATCAATTACTGTACATGACAAGATATTGATAAAATCTGAAGTTCTTCAGAAGATCGAGTCCAGACAATGCCAACTTATTTTAAACGTCCCAATTATTACCTCATACTTCTTGTTGACCTGATATTATTTACAACCGCCTATGTTGGGGCCAACCTCATTCGTTTTGAATGGAGGCTGCCACCGAATTTTATCAACGAACTCCCCATTCTTGTTTTTATAATTTTTTGCAAGCTGGTGATTTTCCATTTTTTTCAGCTTTACGAGGGAATGTGGCGTTATACCAGCATGGTGGATCTATTAAATATTGTCAAAGCCTCTGTCCTTTCTTCCCTGGTCATCATGACTGCCATGCTGCTGCTAAGGGATTTCACAGGTCTGTCGCGATCAGTATTTTTGCTGGATGGCCTTTTGACGCTTTTTTTCATTGGAGGCTCACGAACAGCCATCCGGCTTTATTTTTCTTCATCCATACGGACAAGCGCACTGCCATTTCAGGGGAAAAACCGTAAGCAGACGAAACGGGTTCTCATTGTTGGAGCGGGGGACGCCGGCGAGAAGGTCTTAAGAGAAATACTGGACAATCCTCGTCATGGAATAAAAGTTATTGGTTTTGTTGACGATTCCCCGCGGAAACACGGGCAGATGATTCATGGAGTACGCATCTTAGGCGGGATAGACCATATTCCACAGGTGGCAAAAAAAGAAAAACTTGATGAAATTCTGATCGCTCTGCCTTCCGCTACCGGCCAGCAGATGCGGAGGATAGTCGAAATCTGTAAAGCAGCACAGTTACCTTTTAAAACCTTACCGGGCCTGGGGGAAGTGATAGACGGACGGGTTTCTTTGAAAACTATTCGTGATGTTTCCTATGGAGATTTACTTCGCCGACCGGAAGTCAACATTGAAAGCAAATATATATCTGAATACTTAAACGGCAAAACCATCTTGGTAACCGGGGCGGGTGGATCGATTGGCTCGGAACTCTGCCGACAAATCTGCCCATTCAACCCTGGTCAGATGCT
>CAZVRN010000324.1:0-3675 GCA_964629485.1 uncultured Thermodesulfobacteriota bacterium
GAGTTAGGCATGTCCTTAGTATTTTTCGCCAACCTCACCCAAAAAGGAGGCCAAGGTGAGCGCACAGGCTAAGCAAAACAGAAAGTTAAAAAATGACGCTATGGCTATTTTTAAAGCCGCTTTAGATGAGGCTGATCCCGCTCAGGCCATAAATCGAACTATCATCCGTGATGGAGACAGCATCAAGGTGTTTCAAGGGAGAAAAAAAATAAAGACAATCAACCTAAACCGTATCGAGCGCATTTTTGTTGTCGGGGGGGGTAAAGCTACCGCTCCTATGGCCAAGGCTTTGGAAAAAATTCTTGGTAAGAAAATCACAGAAGGGATCATTTCGGTTAAAAAAGGGCATGCATTGGACCTGAAATACATCACCGTCAAGGAGGCGGCCCATCCGGTGCCAGATCAAATCGGGTTAAAAGCAGCCGACAGTATCAAAACACTGCTTGAGGGTGCCGGCTCTAAAGATTTGGTTTTTTCTCTTATATCCGGCGGAGGTTCTGCTCTGCTGCCCTTACCGGTTGCGAGTCTCAAGCTTTCGGAAATACAAGACGTAACCAGACTTCTCCTTGGATGCGGCGCCGATATTCACGAAATCAACACGGTCCGCAAACACCTCTCCCAAACCAAGGGCGGACAACTGGCTCGGGCAGCCGCACCGGCTACGGTTATCAACTTGATGCTTTCAGACGTAGTGGGCGATAATATGGATACCATTGCCTCAGGACCTTTTGTGCCTGACCGGTCCACTTTCGAGGACATGGCTTTGATTTTGGCCAAATATAAACTGATGAAAAAAGTTCCCTCTTCGGTCAGAAATCATCTCAAAAAGGGCCTGACCGGCCAGGTTCCAGAAACACCAAAAGAAAATGACCCGGCATTTGATAAGGTCACTAACCTCATCATCGGTTCAAATTATCTTTCTCTAATCGCTGCCGAAAACAAAGCCAAGTCACTTGGATATAAAACCCTTCTCCTTTCATCCAGCATAGAGGGGGAGACTCAAACTGTGGCTCAAGTCCATGTAGCCTTGGCGCGCGAAGTCAAAGCTACAAACCATCCGGTTAAGGCCCCGGCATGTCTTATTTCAGGTGGTGAAACAACCGTTACTCACTCCGGTCAGGGCAAGGGTGGCCGCAATCAGGAATTTGTGCTGGCAGCAGCACTAGAACTTACTGAAATGGATGGTGTTTTGGTATTTTCAGCCGGAACTGACGGAACAGATGGTCCCACTGACGCGGCTGGAGCTATGGCCGATGAAAACACCTGTTCCCGGGCCATGCAACTGGGACTTTCACCACAAAAACACCTTATGGAACACAACTCTTACCCTTTCTTTAAAAAATTGACCGATCTTGTTATCACTGGGCCAACCCTGACCAATGTCATGGATATACATTTATTACTTATCAATTAGCCGCAAACAATATGTCTCGTTATAATCATTCTTTTATAGAGGAATACAAGGGCTTCGTAGGTTTCGGCTTTGATCGCGAGACAGATGAGGCAACGCTGATTATGTATCTTCAACAATTCTCAGATGATGATCTCATGGCGGTTATGCGCAAACGCCTGAAAGACGAAGAGATTGAAGAGCTTTTCATGCTATTGAGCCGTCTCTTGCGAAAACACCTGACCGAGAAGGAATACCACCAGCTTTTTTTAAAATCACCTGAAGAAGGCTGACTGTTTTGCTCTGATAAAACCAGATCTCATAGCAATAATCCGCTTTAACCTTTGTTTCGCCTTCTCCTTTGTTTCCCGCAGCTCCATTCATAAAGAACAATACCGGTGGCCATAGCAGCATTGAGTGACTCCACGGCTGGTGCCATGGGAATGCTTAACATCTCCATCTGTTTCAAATTGTCTGGCAGCCCCGGACCCTCCAGACCGGGGACCAACCCAAAAGTTCGAGGGAACCGATACCCGGCCACGTTTTTCCCCTGATCCTGGCTCATGACAAGAAGCTTGTCCTTGACCTGAGCCAAAGCCTTAATCGAAGGGCCCTGCAAAATGGGTATTCTGAGAATGGCTGATCCGGCCACCCTAATGGAGCGATGATGAAAGGGGTGGGCTGCTTCTTCAAGGAATACTACTCTGGATACTCCGAAAGCAGCGGCCGTTCGAATGACTGATCCAACGTTGCTCGGGTCTTGAAAAGGGATAAACAAGGTACAGCCCAGCGGCCAATCTGAATCATCCCATATCTTCGGGGGGTCTAACTGCACCAGTAATAAAGGAAATCCGGTTCCGTAAAGATCAAGACGTTTGAAAAGTTCCGGGCTGAGTTGGTAAAGTGTTATTCCTTCAGGTATCTCACAATCGACAACTTCCCTGCTCTGACAAAGCACACCTACACATTTTGAAGAAAAATCGCGCAACACCTCTCTGACCTGCTTCGCACCGGAAATTAAGGCAAGGTTCTGTTTTTTTATGCCTCGCCCGGTCAAAATAAATATGAATTTTTTAAAGGAAGGATTCTTGGCGCTGGTGATTTCTCTTACTTTCATCTTCTTTCCAGGACTTTAAACATTTTTGGCCTTTTGAATATATGACCCTTGGCCAGTCATAACATGCCTGAAAACTTGAGTAAAGGGTCATGAAAAATTTGACAATAACCCTTGGGTCGCGAATAATACAGGCTGATTGAGATTTGACCAAGAACTTCAAGGAGCAATGATGTCTACTGTTGACTCGATTTTAATACTTGGGTCACAAGGCTTGATCGGCTCAGCCTTAATGGAAGTACTGGCGCACAGAAAACCTGTCGGACTGGATAAGCCGGAGTGTGATGTCACTCAACCGGATCAAGTTCATGCGATGCTTCAAAAATTGCGACCAACTGTGGTTATTAACGCAACGGGATACACTGATGTTGATGGCTGTGAATCAAGGCAGAAAGAAGCTGAGAAGCTCAACTCAGAAGTCCCGCGTATTTTAGCCCGGGCTAGCCGCGAGTACGGAACTCTCCTGGTGCATTTAAGCACTGATTATGTTTTTGACGGAAAACTGGGCCGACCCTACCGGGAAAGCGACCTCCCAAACCCGCTTTCCATTTATGGCCAATCCAAATTGGCCGGTGAAGAAGCGGTTAGATCCGAAGGCGGAGAGTGGCTCATAGTCCGAGCAGCTTGGGTCTTTGGCCATCGGGGGCACGATTTTGTCAGAACAATGATTAAGCTTGCCCGGGAAAAAAGAAACCTGCGTGTGGTGGATGATCAAACCGGCTCACCTACCTACAGTCTTGATTTCAGTGAAGGTTTGATGAAATTAATAGATGCAGGGGCAAGAGGAACGGTGCATCTGGTCAACTCCGGTCAGGCTACCTGGTATAACCTGGCTCAATCTGCGTTCGCCCTGGCCGGGTTAACCGAGATCACCATAGAACCGATCACGACAGAGGAATTTGGCCGACCGGCGGCCAGGCCATCCTTTTCGGTTCTCGATACCACGAGATATAAAGGGCTAACCGGACATACGCCGCGAAGGTGGGATGAAGCTCTCAAAGCGGCTCTTAAGCGTGAAGGATACATTACGGCAGATCATCCCGGTTCAGTCTGAGGCAAAATTGGAGGGCTATATATTCGCCTTTCCTGTCCGTCTGTATCTTATGAATTAAAGTTTGTTTCACAGCTTCACACGCCAAAGAGGGAACATTAATATGAGTCGCACCTATCC
>CAZVRN010000325.1:0-3638 GCA_964629485.1 uncultured Thermodesulfobacteriota bacterium
CAGGCCAGAAGATTAAACCGCGATTGAGATTTATGAGGGAGGTCTGATAATGAGTGATGTATCTTTTTCAGATATAGCCATTGTTGCCTGCGGAACATTGAGTCCCGAACTGAACTATTTGAAAAAAAATGGTTTTCTTGACACCGAGCGCCTTTTTTACACTACCCCGGGACTTCATGAAGCCCCCCGTGAACTGGAAAAGCAGCTCGTGGAACGGGTAAAAAAGGCAAAAGAAAACGCGGATAAGGTCATTGTCGTGTATGGAGGCAAGTTCTGCTATGTCAATGCGGATGAGCCCACGCGGACCATGAAAACAATTATCCAGGAGCAGGGAGAAAATGTAACCAAAGTTCAAATGACGCACTGCCTGGATGCAATGGCCAGTGAAGAGGAACGTGAAAAAATCGCCCGGGAAATAGCCGGGGGTGAAAAAGTATGGTGGATGACACCGGGTTGGATCAAGTTTCGTCATCAGGTCTTTAAAGGATGGGACAAGGGCCTGGCAAATGAAAATTTCCCCCGCCATACCGGCGGAGCCATTGTGCTTGACGGTATCGGGTTCATGGACCAGTATATGGCTGAAAATCCGGAGGAATTTTTGGAATATGCAGATTGGATGGGTATTCCCATTCAGCCTTATACCATTACCCTGGATCGGTTCAAATCATTGCTCTTGGACCAGGTGGCTGTCCTGAATCAAGCTTGAGTTGAAAATGCCGTTATTCTCCTCGTTCCAGGGCGTTGCCCCGGGATAAGTAAGATTGATTCGAGGCTCTGCCTCGATCCCTATCTTTGTATCATGACACGAAGCCAAACCAGTCAGGACAGAAGGAGGGGTGCGCTTACATAACTTTGCCTTCTGAGGTGCGCTCGTGGTACCATGTTTCTTTCCTCTTCCCGCCCAAATAAAAATTTTCGCTTGACATCAAAAGACAGTCATGCTTTTTTATAATCAGGAGTTTTAATAATGATCAAGCGCAGCCTTAAGTTATCCCTGCTTTTATTGCTTCTGGGCCTTACCGGCTTTGACAGGCGGGGTGGTTTGTAGCTGCGTTTTATAATACCTTAAAGACCAATGAAACCCCGCCGGATAAAGCGGGGTTTTTTTTCGGACTTCAAGGGCCGCCTGGAGAAAGGCACTTGTTTTTTTAAGCTTTTTTACGCGGCCTTTGAAGGACGCGGCAAGCTGAGCCGTTTTTGGGTAAACGTGTTTCAGTTTGAAGACCGAGCGCCGGTTGTAACTTTTAAAAACTCAAAGTGCTTGACCGGCCTCTTTAAATTGAAGTAATAATTACATTTGTTAAACTGGAGGAACTAATGGCCGATCGCGTTTATATCTTTGACACAACGTTACGTGACGGGGAACAGTCGCCCGGCGCCAGCATGAACGTCAGCCAAAAACTGAGAGTGGCCCGGGCCCTGGCCAAGCTCAAGGTAGATGTAATTGAGGCCGGGTTCCCTATGACTTCCCAGGGCGACTTTGAAGCCGTCAGCCTCATGGCGGATGAAATCAAGGACTGCCAGATAGCCGCCCTGACCAGGCCCATAGAGAAGGATATTGAGGTGAGCTGGGAAGCCATTTCCAAGGCGGCGGATCCCCGGCTGCACGTTTTTCTGTCTTCTTCGGACATCCACCTTAAACACCAGCTTCAAATGACCAGGGAACAGGTGCTTGAAATGGCCGTGGCCGGAGTGCGCCGGGCCGCCAGCCACACCTCGAACGTCGAATTTTCACCCATGGACGCCTCCAGGACTAACCGTGATTTTCTGGTCCGGATTCTTGAGGCGACCATCGCGGCCGGGGCGACTACGGTCAATATTCCGGATACAGTCGGTTACGCCGTGCCTTCGGAATTTGGCGACCTGATTAAATACCTTTTCGAGAATGTGTCCAACATTGAGAAGGCGGTCGTCAGCGTACACTGTCACAACGACCTGGGCCTGGCCACGGCGAATTCCCTGGCGGCCGTGATGAACGGTGCCCGGCAGATTGAGGTGACGGTTAACGGGATTGGCGAAAGGGCCGGCAATACCGCCCTGGAAGAGGTGGTCATGCTCTTCAGGACGCGATCGGACCTGCTCGGGCTGGACACCCGCATCAACACGAAAGAAATATATAATGCCAGCCGGTTGGTCAGCACGATCACCGGTTTGGCGGTGCAGTCCAACAAGGCGGTTGTCGGAGCCAACGCTTTTGCCCATGAGTCAGGCATCCACCAGGACGGGGTGCTCAAAGAAACCTCGACCTATGAAATCATGCGGCCTCAGGACATCGGTATTAAAAAAAGTACGCTGGTGCTCGGCAAAACCTCGGGCCGCCACGCCTTCCAGGATAAATTAGAGGGCCTGGGCTACAAGGTCTCCAGGGAAGACTTGAACCGTTTGTTCGAGCGGTTCAAAGAGGTCGCGGATAAAAAGAAAGAGGTCTTTGATGAGGATATCGAGGCCATTGTGGCGGATGAATTGATTCGGATTCCGGAAAAGTACAAGCTTGTCTACCTTAATGTCAGCGCCGGGACAACGGTGCGGCCTACGGCCACGGTAGCCATTGAAATCAACGGCGAGCAGGTGGTGCAGGCCGGCTTCGGCACAGGCCCGATCGACGCCACCTATAACACTATCGCCAGCATGACCGGGACTAAAAGCAAGCTTATCCATTTCAGTATCAGCAGCCTGACCGGCGGTACGGACGCTCAGGGTGAAGTCACTGTCCGCCTCCAGGAAAACGGCCGGGTCTCCCTGGGCCAGGGCTCTGATCCGGACATCATCATCGCCAGCGCCAAGGCCTACATCACCGCGCTTAACCGGCTGGAATCAATGAAACAAAACCCGTACCGGTCACTGGATTAGCAGGGGAATTATTAATGAGCGCAACTATTACGGAAAAGATTATCGCCGCACACGCCGGTTTAGAGGAAGTGCATCCCGGCCAGATGGTCCAGGTGAAAGTGGACCTTGCCTTGGCCAACGATATCACGGCCCCGCTGGCTATTGATGTATTCAGGCAAGCCGGCGCAGCCGCAGTATTTGATCCTGGCCGGATCGTGCTCGTCCCGGACCATTTCGTCCCGAACAAGGACATTGAATCTGCCCAGATGGCCAAGCGTACAAGGGATTTCGCCCGGGACCAGGGGATCGAGCTGTTTTTCGAGCTTGGCCGCATGGGAATCGAGCATGCCCTTCTGCCCGAGCAGGGGCTGGTCCTTCCCGGAGACCTGGTCATCGGAGCCGACAGTCACACCTGCACTTACGGCGGGCTGGGCGCCATGGCCACGGGCATGGGCAGTACCGACGTAGCCGGTATTTTCATCACCGGTGAAACCTGGCTCAAGGTCCCGGAGTCCATGAAGTTCATCTATAAAGGAGAGCTTCCCGAATGGGTGGGCGGCAAGGACCTCATCCTCATGACCATCGGTGATATCGGGGTGGACGGCGCGCGGTACAGGGCCATGGAATTCTGCGGTTCGACCATTGATGCCCTGTCTGTCGAAGGCCGGCTGACCATGGCCAACATGGCGGTTGAAGCCGGAGCAAAGAACGGAATCGTGCCTCCTGACGAGATCACCCGGGCATACGTGGAAACCCGGGCTAACCGTGAGTATACTTTCTATCAGAGCGACCCCGGCGCCTTTTATGCG
>CAZVRN010000326.1:0-2347 GCA_964629485.1 uncultured Thermodesulfobacteriota bacterium
GATACTGTTTCTGCTTTGGGGATTAAAATCCAAATCGGTTCAGGCGGCGGCGTACATGCTCATCCACAGGGACCCACGGCCGGGGCGAGAGCTTTGCGGCAGGCCATAGACGCGGCTGTGCAGGGAATTCAGTTAGAAGAATACGCCAAGGAGCATGAAGAGCTTGGAATCGCCCTTGGATTATGGAGTAAACACACGGAATTTGTAACCTGATTTCGGGCAAAGCAAAAACGCCAAGGGGTTATCTCTTTACCAAAAGTACGGAAAGCGGAACCTTACGATTCTCTCGCACCGGAATTGGGAGGCTGATTCAGACCCTTAGAAATTCAAAATATAGTAAATTACCAGGGATAAGTGTTTTTTTAATCTCGAAAATTTAACTATATTCAGGAGCGCCGCCATGGATATGCCGAAAGTTGATCCACGATTGCCATTAATCCAGGAAGCCAATCTCAAGGATCAAATAGTCCTGGTCCGTGTAGACCATAATGTGGTCAAAAAAGGAGAAATTCGCGACCCATACCGTATTGACGCTACCCTAGGCACTTTATACAACATTGTGGAAAGAGGCGGGCGCCCTATCATTATGACACATGTAGGCCGTCCACGCGATAAAAAGACCGGCCAAATCAGAGTAACGGATGATACAGCCGTCCAGCCGATTGTGGAATATCTGGAGCGAAAATTGCACACAAGGTTTGCAGTGCCTCAATTCCAGGCTGATCCTCAACTGGGCATCAGAGAGATCGATACGTCCATCAACTGGCATATCCGGGACCTGCGAGCTCACAGAATCGGGGGAATCTATCTCCCCAATACCCGCTGGTTCGAAGGCGAGGAAGCAACCGGCGAAAAAAGAGAAAGATTTGCCCTTCAACTTGCCGGTCTGGCCGATGTTTTTGTTAATGACGCTTTTGGTTCCTGGCAGCCGCATGTCTCCACGTTTGATGTCGCCAAATATTTGCCTAGCTTCGCCGGGTTTCTTCTGCAGCGGGAGCTGGAGAACCTTAACCATGTCCTGGAGCCCGAACGGCCTTTTGTGGCTGTTGTGGCGGGTGCAAAATATGATACAAAAATCGGTCCCCTTAAAAAAATCTACCAAAAAGTTGATCACCTGATACTGGGAGGCGTAATATACAACACTTTTCTATGCGCCAAGTACGACATTGAAGTAGCCGGTGTAAGTAAAGAGGATATCCTAGCGGCCAAAGACCTGGTAGACCAGGATCGGCAGGCCAACAAGATAGTCGAGCTGCCATTGCTGGTCGAATCTGAAACGCTTGAGGGGCGTATTGAGGGAAAATACCAAACGCGTAATATAAAAGATTTTAAAAAGGGAGACAAATACAATTATTTTCTGGATGTGGATCCCGCGTCATTCGACACACCTGGTGTATCCGAAATCATAGAGTCGGCAAAAACCATATTTGTAAACGCGGTTATGGGCCTGACTCCCCACTTTTATGAAGGTTCTGAAAAACTGGACCAGACCATTGACCGAAACAGGAATGCTCAAAAATATTACGGGGGTGGTGACACTCTTCAGGAATTTAAGAACCTGAGTCCCGGCCTGTATCTAGCTGCTATGGACAGTGCTCAATACTACTTTTTTACGGGCGGCGGAACCGTACTCAAGGCAATCGAATCCGGCGATCCTTATGAACTGGAACCGGTTAAAGCCTTAATTGAAAATGCTGGAGGGAAAAACCTGAGAGGAGAAAAGAATAAGGAAATCAAGTAAGCTCGACTCTTTTCATCGCTTGTTTCCTCATAAAATCACCTCGGACAGGTTCCCTGACCTCTTACTCGGGTTATTGCTTTTCAACCCGAACAGTCTGCCAGCGGCCATTTACCATGACAATGCGTGATGGTTCGTCAGGACGCGGCGGTAATTTGAAATCGGTAAGAGTATATTCCGGATCATGTGGTAATTTAACCCCAAATCCATCAGAGGTGGTAAAGGTCTGGGGCAGAATGGGTTGGATCTCACGGGAAGCGGCCTCCGTAAAAAGCTGATCAACCGAAGAAAAATCAGCTAACTCCTCCATGGTTTTCAAGGTGGGCGGCATGAGCAAAAGTTCGCCGGCCTTTTGCCGAACAAGGGCATCCGCCGGAGTAATCCAGAGCGAGTCGGTCAGTTCAATGGAATCATGAACCGGAATCTGGTTGGAAGGCATCCGGGCCAAAAGAAAGCGGGTGTCAAATCTCTTGGATTCAACCTGCGGCGTGATCCAATGAGCATAAGGCCTTAACAAATCAATCCTGAAACAGATATCTTCAGCCTGAGCCAGATCAATTAATGACATTTCATGATCATGAATTTTTAACCGATACTTATTAAAGCGGG
>CAZVRN010000326.1:2447-3628 GCA_964629485.1 uncultured Thermodesulfobacteriota bacterium
AAGCGCTTGCCATAAAATTCTGCTTCTGATGACGGCGCATTAAAAAAATTTCAAAAGGAGCGTCATCCCTTTCCTTCACCAGAATCACCGTGGCCGCGTCGTACAATTGATTTGCATTGGAAGTGTCACTTTGTTTGCTGTAAAGGGGTTTCATTTTTTATTTCCATTTCTCGTAAACTAAGAGGTTTTAGACTTATTAAGTCTAGCCAATTTGAATATAATAAATCAAGGATTTTTATATTAAAAAACATTATGTCCCAGATTATCAAGACTGTGTTCCGGATTTTTCATCACAGATGACACTGGCTGGTGCATAGATACGCGGCTTTTTCTATTGATTGTTTCAATGGGCCAAATAAAGGCATAGGCGAAATCGAATTTCAAGCTGATTGACAAACATTCAATGAACTACTATGATCGAAAATCGACATATTTCAATTTTTGATGAAATAAATTTTTTAGCCCAAAGGTAAAAGTATTTTCCTCATTCCCCTGAAGGAGATAATAAGATCATAGGAGTGCATATGACAAAAGGAATCCATCACGTAGGACTCGCTGTGAACAGCGTGGAAGAAGTAGCAAAATTTTTAGAAGAACTTTTTGGGGCGAAACTCACCGATTATTCAATGGAAACATCTGAGTTTTTTTCCCGTATGGTCCAGGTTGGACAGGGACTTTTCGAGCTTTTGGAACCTCGGGGCGAGAACGGCCTGATCGAACGATTCCTCAAGACTAACGGTGAAGGAATCCATCATGTTTCTATTTTAGTGGATGACCTCGATGAAATACTTCAATTTTGTGACAAGAAAGGCATGAAAGTGCTTGGTCGCCGTTTCATTCATCCCAAAAGCGCTCATGGCATATTGATTGAACTTGTCCCGGCCAGCGATTTGCAGCAAAAATAATCTTAAGGCGAGAGGCTATCTCAAAATTAGTATTTTAGCCTAAATCGCGAAGAAAAAATTTAACCCGCAGGAATATATTAAATATTTCGAGTACTTAATTTTTCGCGCAAAAATGAGTTAGAGCATACAAACTTTTTTGTGATGACTTCTAAATATTACGGTTGGCAGTATGCCCGAAAAAGTAACTTGATATCAAGTAGCGAAGAAACAGGATATTTTTTATGCCGATCGATGAGATAAATAAGACTTTGTTTGTGGGCGGCGGAACAATGGGTT
>CAZVRN010000327.1:0-3614 GCA_964629485.1 uncultured Thermodesulfobacteriota bacterium
CAAGGAGCGGCCCGACAGTCTACTGCCCACCTTGGGAGGCCAGACCGGCTTGAATACGGCCTATGCCGTGGCCGAGAACGGTACGCTTGAGCGTTATGGCGTGGAGATGATCGGCGCCAGCCTGGAGGTTATAAAAAAAGCGGAAGATCGGGAGCTGTTTCGGGCGGCCATGAAAAGAATTGGCCTCCGTGTTCCCAAAAGCGGTATTGTCCGCTCTGTTGAGGATTGCAAGCGTACAGCCGAAGTGATCGGTTTCCCCCTCATAATCAGACCTAGTTTTACGCTCGGCGGGGCAGGCGGCGGTGTGGCCTATAACCGTGAGGACCTGGAAAGAATGGTCGCGCACGGTCTTGACCTGAGCGTCATTCATGAGGTCATGCTCGAGGAAAGCATCATTGGCTGGAAGGAATTCGAACTGGAGGTCATGCGCGACCGGAAGGACAATGTCGTTATTGTCTGTTCCATCGAGAACCTGGATCCCATGGGCGTGCACACGGGAGATTCCATCACCGTTGCCCCGATTCAAACCCTGACTGACCGTGAATATCAGATTATGCGGGACGCGGCTATTGCCATTATCAGGGAGATCGGCGTGGATACGGGCGGGTCAAACATCCAGTTTGCCCTGCACCCGGAAACCGGGGAGATGGTCGTCATTGAAATGAATCCCCGGGTCTCGCGCAGCTCAGCCCTGGCCTCCAAAGCAACCGGCTACCCCATCGCCAAGCTGGCCGCCAAGCTGGCCGTCGGCTATACCCTGGATGAGATTCCCAACGATATCACGCGGGAAACCCAGGCCTCTTTTGAGCCAACCATAGACTACTGCGTAGTTAAGATACCGCGCTGGACATTTGAGAAGTTTCCCAAAACAGAAGACGTCCTGGCTACATCCATGAAATCGGTTGGTGAAACCATGGCTGTGGGCCGGACCTTTGCCGAAGCTTTGCAGAAAGGTTTGCGTTCCCTCGAAATCGGCCTCTACGGCCTTTACGGCGACGGGCGTAATCCTTTGGACACTGACCCGAGTCTCACGGAAATGGAAACAATACGGGCGCGCCTCAGAACGCCCAATTCCAAAAGAATTTTTTACTTGGCCGAAGCTTTTAAAAAAAACATGGACATTGAGGAGGTCAATGAACTGACAGGCATTGACCCCTGGTTCCTGCATTATATTCGGGAGCTGGTGTTGGAGGAACCAAACATCCGCAAAATAGGTGAACTGATTGCTGAAAAGGCGGACCCCGCGGCCCGGGCTGAACTGAGGGAAAAATTTTGTCAGGCCAAGCGGAATGGTTTCTCGGACATTCAACTGGCCCATCTTTGCGGCCTGGATGAGGACTCAATCCGCCGGGAGCGTTTGGCCCTGGGGATCAAACACTGTTATAAGGCCGTTGATACGTGCGCAGCCGAATTCGAAGCTTACACCCCTTATTACTACTCCACCTATGAGGATGAAGATGAGATCAGGGTGTCCGGGAAAAAGAAAGTCGTAATCCTCGGGGGAGGGCCTAACCGTATTGGCCAGGGCATTGAATTTGATTACTGTTGTGTCCACGCCTCCTTTGCTTTGCGGGAGATGGGCGTGGAATCAATCATGGTCAACTCCAACCCGGAAACCGTCAGCACCGATTATGACACTTCCGACCGTTTGTATTTTGAACCCCTGACCAAGGAAGACGTATTGAATATCGTTGAGCGGGAAAAGCCGGATGGGGTCATTGTTCAATTTGGCGGGCAAACTCCCCTGAATGTGGCTGTCCCTCTGGCTGAAGCCGGGGTGAAAATACTGGGCACCTCACCGAACTCCATTGACCGGGCCGAGGACCGCGGAAGGTTCAAGGCCATGCTTCAGAAATTGAAATTACTGCAGCCCGACAACGGAGTGGCGCAGGAGGTCAAAGAGGCCCGGAAGGTGGCGGCGCAAATCGGTTATCCGGTCATGGTGCGTCCCAGCTACGTGCTCGGAGGCCGGGCCATGGAAATCGTTTACGATGATTCCTCCCTGATTGATTTTATCCATTACGCTCAGGAAGCATCCCCGGGCAACCCTATCTTGATAGATAAATTTCTGGAAGACGCTATTGAGATTGACGTGGACGCCGTCTCCGATGGTTCCAGAACAATTATCGGCGGAATTATGGAGCACATTGAGGAAGCGGGCGTTCATTCCGGAGATTCGGCCTGCGTTTTGCCTCCGCATACGTTGAGCGACAGCGTTATCGAACGCATAAAAGAGTATACCCGCGCCATTTCCCGTGAGTTGCGCGTTAAGGGTCTTATTAATATTCAGTTTGCCGTGAAGCAGGATGTTGTTTATGTCCTGGAGGTCAACCCCAGAGCTTCCCGTACCGTGCCTTTTGTCAGTAAGGCGACCGGAGTACCCCTGGCTAAATTAGCTGCTTGTGTCATGTGCGGAAAGAGTTTGGTTGACTTAGGGCTTACCCATGAAAGAGAGATTAACCATATTTGTGTTAAGGAGTCGGTGCTTCCCTTCTCTCGTTTTTCCGGGGTAGATATCATTCTTGGCCCTGAGATGAAATCAACTGGTGAAGTTATGGGGATTGATGCTTCTTTTGGAAAATCATTTTACAAAGCGCAGTCCTCAGCCTGGCAGCGCCTTCCGTTAGATGGTAAAATCTTCATAAGCGTAAAGAGCGAAGATAAGCGGAATATCGTTTTTATAGCCAAGAAGATTTACGATCTTGGTTTTGAGATTGTTGCCACCAAAGGGACGGCTAAGGTGTTGGCTTCAAACAATATCAGGACTACCGTGGTCGGTAAGATCAGCGAGGGTGACTCAACGGTATTGCGCCTTATAAAAGAAGGCAAGTTGAAGTTGATTATTAACACTCCCACAGGAAAGGGGAGCCAGTCGGATACTAAGTTTATTCGTGGCCTGGCGGTTATGCATGGCATACCGTGCATAACCACTATTCAGGGCGCTCAGGCGGCAGTTAACGGAATTGAAGTGGCCAAAAGCGGGGATTTAGGCGTTAAATCCTTACAGGAATACGTAGAGGGTAGCTGTAAAGCATGTGCGGAGTTTTCGGAGTAATTGGGCATAAGGAAGCGGGGCGCCTGGCTTATTTGGGGCTTTACGCCTTGCAGCACCGGGGAGAGGAGAGCGCGGGTATAGTTACCGCCAACGAGAAAGGCAAGACCGTCTACCATAAAGGAATGGGGCTGGTCAGCGATGTTTTTAATGAATCGTCGGTTAAATCGCTGCGCGGAAATATAGCTGTCGGCCACGTACGTTATTCCACTACGGGTTCAAGTGTTTCCCGCAACATTCAGCCCTTTTTCGTAAACCACCGCCGCGAGCATATAGTTATAGCCCACAATGGCAATCTCACCAACACTATCGCTCTTCGCGACGAGATGGAAAAGAAAGGTTCCATCTTTCAGACTACCATGGATTCGGAGATTATCACCCATTTAATTGCCGCTTCCCGTAAGTCCACCCCTCAGGAAAAGGTGGTCCAGGCTTTGGGGCGGCTGGAGGGCGCTTACTCCTTGGTGTTTATGTACGGAAATATGCTTATTGGCGCGCGCGACCCTCACGGTTTTCGGCCGTTATGTTTGGGCAAATTAAACGGAGCTTATGTTTTTGCTAG
>CAZVRN010000328.1:0-3613 GCA_964629485.1 uncultured Thermodesulfobacteriota bacterium
GCCCCATGAACCGGCTATTGCAGGGAGATGTTGGCAGCGGCAAAACCGTCCTGGCCATGGCAGCGGCACTGGCCGCAATTAACGCAGGGCACCAAGCCGCCTTCATGACCCCGACCGAGGTCCTGGCCCAGCAACACTACCGGAATCTATTTCCCTGCACTGAAAACCTAGGTGTCACCACAGATCTTCTTGCAGGCAGCATGCCGGAAGCGAAAAAAGGCTCAATCCGGGAGAATCTGGCTTCAGGTAAAACCCAGTTGGTGTTCGGAACGCACGCCCTGCTATCAAAATCCGTTCAATTTAAATCACTGGGGCTTGTTATTATCGATGAGCAACACCGCTTCGGCGTAGCCCAGAGACTTGCTCTTAAATCTAAAGGCGCGCAGCCTGATTTTTTAATCATGACAGCTACTCCCATACCTCGCTCCCTGGCCATGACCCTGTATGGAGACCTGGACCTGTCCGTCATCCAGGGCTTACCTCCGGGAAGACAGCCAGTTAAAACAAAACTATTTACTCCCAAGGATCGTCTCAAGGCATACCAAACCCTGTCCCGTGAAATCAGAGATGGTGGTCAAGCCTTTGTGGTTGCGCCGCGAATTGAATCCAAGGAGGAAGACGGCAACCATTCCGAAGACTTTTCAGCCGTTGAGGATCTATTCCGGTTTATCTCTCATGAGGTGTTGCCGCAGGTAAAAATCGGAGTGATTCATGGACAGATGAAGTCCGAACAGCAGCAGGCAATTCTGAAATCTTTCCGTGACGGGAAGGTAAAAGTTCTGGTTGCGACCACGGTCATAGAAGTCGGAGTGGACCTGGCCAACGCTAGCATGATCCTGATTGAAGGTGCAGAACATTTCGGTTTGGCTCAACTCCACCAACTGCGGGGGCGGGTTGGTCGCGGGACTAAGTCAGCTCAATGTCTATTAATAAGCGGATCAACAGACACCCAATCGAATAAACGCCTTCAAATCATGACTCAAACGAATGACGGCTTTATGGTGGCCGAAAAGGATCTCGAGATGAGGGGGCCCGGGGATGCGGTCGGCCTTAAACAATCCGGACTGCCTGCTTTAACCTGGGCCCGCCTGCCTGAAGACCTGGAGACCCTTCACCAGGCACGGAAGCTGGCGCGGGAGATTATCGCTTCAGATCCTGAATTGAATAACGCGGAGTTTATACTGGTTCGGGATGTTGTTGATCAGATGGAGAAACAAATTCGAGGGGAATTGATCGAGGCGGGATAAAGTAAATCAAGATCAATATCGCCTTGTTCCAAGTCGCAGGATCCATCCCACCCGCGAAGCGTACTGCCCATATTCAGGAAACACGCCAATGATCTTCTTTTCCTCCAACCCGGCCCTGTAAATCTGAAAAACACAGAAAATACAAAAAATAATTACATTTAATATATTAAAATAACAGAGCAGTATACCCAATGAGGAGAGAATGGAACCCAGATACATGGGATGACGGCACCACCGATAGATGCCCGAAAAAACCGGCTCCCTCACTTCGGCCATAATCGCAAAGGATCGCTTTAAATAAAAAATACCGGCGATGATGATCACGGTACCGATTATCATGAGCGCAACAGCCAGGGATTGAAGCTGAACAATCGGTATTCCTCGCGGCTTGAAAGGATAGTTCCCCAAGGCAAAAGGCATGGCCGCACATATAAAAGGAAAGACGATTTCTTTAAATCCCTGCGCGTGTTCACGAGCCTTCCGGCGTATAAGATAGGCCGCTATAAACAATACAAATTGAAGAGTAATAAGCCACCAGAGAAAGGTGGGGCGATAGCTAAAATAATAACGTTGCCCGATCCATAAGCTAAAGAATGCGGCCCCGGCCCAGGAGGCCAGACGGTCGTTCATGATAATTTTCAACAATGACTGGATCATGGGTAACATGGTAAAATTATTTTTTAAATTCGAAGCTTACAAAAATGGGAACCAAGAGTCAACAAAGAAAATCCCTTGCAAATTGTTACAGTTGGTCACAGAAAGGGCAGCCAGATGCTGACGGTATAAAACTGATTCTGAATTAAAAGGCATACAAATTTTACGAGGCCTAATGCAGTGTTTAATGCATTCTTGCTTTTAGGGTTGACAATTATTGAAAAATGATTAATTTAACATTAAGGATTTGAGGGAGAGGTTTGACATATGCCTATATATGAATATGAGTGCGAAGCATGTCATGAAATTACAGAGGAACTGCAGAAGTTTTCCGATCCACCAATAAAAAAATGCCCACACTGCGGGGGCAAATTAAACAAGCTTATGTCTCTCAATACTTTCCACCTCAAGGGTTCAGGGTGGTACGCCACTGATTACGCCAATAAAAAAAGCCCTCCAACAACACATAAAAACAACGAAAACGAATCAAAATCTTCGGGCAACGAAGATTCATCTAAAACCAAAGAAACCAATAAAGAAGACTGACAGAGTAAGGTCAACAAACCTAGATGGAATAAGTTTACGACCTCTTAAGAATCTTGATCTTTAGCTGCCTAATTGTCAGGCTCAAATTTAAGCCTCCGAAATATTATGACTATTCCGGCGGGCTAAATTTTTACTTTCCGCGTTTTCAACAAAATTACTGGTTCTTAAGAGGTCTTGCTTTACCGGTTCCAAACAGCTTGAGCGTATTGGTCTGCCAGAATACGCGGTCAGAAGAAGAGCGGGGAGCAGTATCTCTTAACTGCCGTCCGTCAGAATAAGTCTGAATCCTTATTTATCATAAAAATAAAAAAGTGCCAGAAAAATAGGGCATTGGACAGACTGAAGCCCTGGAAGCTACTTCCATATCAAGAATATCCGGATGTTTAAGTGGCAGGCTCAGCCTCTAACTTAGGCCGGGGGACCGGTTTTTTGATTCGGCCTGTTTTAAGGCACTGAGTACAGACTTTAACCCGACGCACCTGTCCTTTCTCTTGGTGACGTACAACCTGAAGATTAGGGTATGAGCGTTTTTTCGTTTTGTTATGGGCGTGGGAAACATTATAACCTACCAAAGGTCGTTTTCCACAAATATCACATACACGGGCCATGGTTTCTCTCCCTTAAAGTCTCGAACTTTAGTTTCTCTCAAATTTTACACCAAAAAGTCAAGCATTTTTTAATTATGTTTGTGAAAACTGCATTTTTTCGAACTATTGGTCAATGTGTCCGGTTAAATATTCCCGGATTCGCAACAAAACTTGGCAACTTCGTAAAACTCGGATTGGCCGAAGCATCAAAGGTAAAAAAATGTAACAATTTCAAAATATTCTTGGTTGACAATGGTTTTGGCGAGTGATAAGTAGATTTCTATATGTACAGGAGAATCAAATTGCGCATATCGGATAATTCAAGCTCCTTTTCCGAATTTTTATCACTGAGGATTATACAGGCCAGACAGCAAACAAGCTTATCGGGACACGCTTTTAATATTTCTAATTAAATCAGTATATTGCCAATAAAGGGATTTTAACCAGTGGAGACGCAATCGATTAAAGTAGCGGTTATTGGAACAGGTTACTGGGGCAAAAATCTTGTACGGAACTTTAATAATTTGGGGATGCTACATGCCATTTGCGACACGGATAGAGAGGCGATCAGTCAATTTT